>JAKQKF010000247.1 GCA_029560815.1 bacterium | reverse complement strand
ATCGAAAAGGGCGTGTTCTTGATGTGTTTTTTCAGCGCGCGGATGCGTTCCCAGGGGTCCTCACCCAGATAGCGGTGCATGCAGTCGAAAGTGGCGCCGCCCCAAACTTCCATGGAGTAAAAGCCCACCTGGTCCATCAGCTCCGCCACGTGGAGCAGGTCCTCGGTGCGGCCGCGGGTGGCGAAGAGGGATTGATGCCCGTCGCGGAACGACAGGTCCTGAATTTTGATCGGGTTGGCCGCCTTGGGACGGTCGGCCTCATAGCGCATGGCGCTGTATTCCAAGATGCCATGTTTGTGCATGGTGTCTCCTTCTATCTGTTTCTTTTGATCATTCTGCGTTGGCTGAGCTCGCGGTAGAGCATCGTTTGCTGGCGGCCGTAATGCTGCCAGGCGCTGGGAGCGTTTTCCAGCGGGCGCTGGGGATAGGGGATGGCCTCATCTGAGGAGATCAGGGCCAGCACTCCGGCGAGGGCGGCGAGTTCTTTTTTCCGGTCTGTCATGGCTTTTCTCAGGCCGGGATGTTGCCGTGTTTTTTGGGCGGCAGGCTTTCGCTCTTGCTGGAGAGGATCTCCAGGGCGTCGATCAGCCGTTTGCGGGTTTCGGAAGGCAGGATCACGGCATCCACATAGCCTCTCGAGGCCGCCACGTAGGGGTTGTTGAACTCTTCTTCATAGATCTGGATCATCTCGGCGCGTTTGGCCACCTTGTCCTCGGCAGCCTCTATCTCCTTGCGGAAGATGATGTTGGCCGCGCCTTGGGCGCCCATCACGGCGATCTCGGCGCCGGGCCAGGCCAACACCATGTCCGCGCCCAGATGCCGGCTGCTCATGGCGATGTAGCTGCCGCCGTAGTCCTTGCGGGTGACCACCGTCAGTTTGGGCACCGTGGCCTCGGAATAGCACCACAGCAGCTTGGCGCCGTGGCGGATGATGCCGTTGTGCTCTTGCTGCGTGCCGGGCAGATAGCCGGGAACGTCCACGAAGGTGAGCAGGGGGATGTTGAAGGCGTCGCAGAAGCGGATGAAGCGGGTGGCCTTGTCCGAGGCGTCGATATCCAGGCAGCCGGCCAGCACTTTAGGCTGGTTCGCCACCACCCCCACCACACGTCCGTTCAGGCGTCCGAAGCCCACGATGATGTTCTGGGCATAGTAGAGGTGCGGCTCGAAAAAGTTGCCGTCGTCCAGCACGGTCTTGATCACTTCGTGCATGGAATAGCTTTCCTTGGGGCTGTCCGGAATGATGGTGTC
>JAKQKF010000209.1 GCA_029560815.1 bacterium | reverse complement strand
GCATAATCGACCTTGACCCCGGGCTTGGTGCCGGCGAGGGCCGGAGAGATCCTGACGAAGAGGAGGCTGTCGATGACAAGATTGAACCTGGTGAAGAGGCCGGCAGTATATTCTTCGATGAAGAGCCCCTGTTTCTGATTCCTGAGATTGCCTTCAATCTCCGCGCGCGCCTGCTCCAGGCCCGGCTGCTCGCGTGGCCGCCGTTCATCCACGCGCATGATTTGATAGCCGAAACCGCCGAGAATGGGTTTGGTACAGGAGCCGGTGGGCGTATTGCGGACCGCCTCAGCACTGGCGGGCGCGAGCTGGGACCAGGCGAGCCAGGCCGCTATCCGGCCGCCGTTCTCGATGGTATTCATATCCATGCTGTAGCGGGTGACCATGCTCTTGAAATCGGCGCCGTTCATCAGGGCGGAATAGATCGAATCGGCGAGGCTGGGTGACTTGACCAGAATGTGGGAAATCTTGTACTCTTCCTTGCCCCAATCATAGGCTTTCTGAATCTCCTCCTCGCTCACCGTAAAATTGGCGGGCACGACCGCCTTGAAGAGGGGGCCGTTGTTGCGGGTCAGCATGCGGCGCTCTTCCTGACGGATCTGTTCGGCGATGGTGCTGTCCTGGTCCAGTTTGAGGGCGTTCCCCTCAGCCTGGAAGAAGAGGTTGTTGAGCAGAGTCTTTTCGACGAACTGCTTGACAATCTCGGGGGTGATGACGGGGTGCTGGCCAAATTCCCTGCTCATTTTATAGCGGCGCATAAAGATATCGTCGCGGACAGTCTGGTCCTTGACCTTGACCAGCCAGTTCTCATCCTGCTTTGAGCAGGAGAGCAGGAGGGTAATCATCAGGAAAGCGAAGCTCAGGTACTTTTTGGTCATCTTTTTCTCCATCCATCTGCAATTGAATTATTAAAGATTGGCCTTAAAATAAGCAATTTATCACTAAAAATCAACGGGAACGCGCGCCGGCAGCGCATCATTCCACGACCAGTTCATCCACAAAGATCCAGCTCGGGCCGCCTGCGCCGGGATGCCAGGCGGGGCACAAGCCCACATTGCGGGCGCGCAGGCGGATATAGCGCGCCAGTGTTCCCGGCAGCTCGACCTGATCCTCCTGAATGCGCTGTGCCGAAGTGCCGGCCGGGGTGGGATGATCGAAGGCGGCCACACTCTTGAAAGTGCCGCCCTCTCTGGAGACCGACCATTCGACGAAAGCCGGCAGAAAAATCCACGATCCGGTATCCTGGAGAAAACCGGCGCGGAGGCGGTGCAGGGGCCTGATCTCGCCCAGATCGATCGTGGCGACCAGGTCCACTCCCTCAAAACCCTGCCAGCGGCCGTCGGTGAAAGCGATCGAGCCGCGCAGGCCGTCAACCAGCGCCCGCTCCCCGCCGGCACTATACCTCGGGCTGGGGCTGTTCTCGAGGTGCAATGGTGCGCCGCAAGCGAGATGAAAATTGAAATCCGCCTTTGCGCTCTCGCCGTAGGCGCGGCCGTCGCGAAACGCACCCGCCTTGAGCTGTGTGGAACGGGTGACGGCCAGCGGCGTCGTATAGCGCGGCGAGGCGGTTGACGGCTGCGTGCCATCGAGCGTATAGTGCAGCGCCATACCTTCCTCGCCGCTCTCGATGGTGACGGTATGGAGTTTCTGTTCGGGATCGAAGCGGGTGAGAAGCGTCACCGGCCGCGCTTCCGGACCATATTTTATGCCCATAGCCTCGAGCAGGGGGTAATGGCTCCGGACCCGCTGCAGAAAATCGGCGTAATCGCGCTGCCGGGGATTGCTCCAGAGCACCTCGCTGAGGGCGAGCAGGCGGGGAAAAAGCTGGTAATCGAGGTTCTCCTCGGTGATCCGCTCGCTCCAGAGGCAGCATTCGCCGCCGATGATATGGCGGATTTTATCGGGCTCCAGTCCGTCCGGAACCGGCTCGAAACTGTAGGCCTTGCGCAGATCGAGAGTGCTGATATCCGCGTTGAAATAGGTGTGGCTCCCGGGCGAGGCGATCGCGTCGTGGCCGGAGCGCGCGGCGGTCAGCGCGCCTTCCATACCGCGCCAGGACTGCACTGTGGCGCCGGGGGCCAGGCCTCCGTCGAGGATCTCGTCCCAGCCGATGAGCCGGCGGCCGCGGGCGCTGAGGTATTTTTCGATGCGGTGGATGAACCAGCTCTGCAGTTCCGCTTCATCGGCGAGCTCTTCCGCCTTGATGCGCGCCTGACAGCGGGGGCAGGCCTGCCAGCGGTCGCGAGGCACCTCGTCGCCGCCGATATGGAGATAATCGAAGGAAAAGAGAGCGATCACCTCGCTGAGCACATCCTCCAGAAAGGCGAAAGTCTCCTCTTTGCCGGCGCAGTAGACCTCCTTGAAGACGCCCCACTGGGTCTGGACGGTGAAGGGGCCGCCAGTGCAGGAGAGCTCCGGATAGGCCGTGAGGGCAGCCATGCAGTGGCCCGGCATTTCGATCTCGGGGACGACATCGATAAAGCGGTCAGCGGCGTAGGCGACCACTTCCCTGATCTCCTCCTGGGTGTAGAATCCACCGTAGCGGCTGCCATCGGGCTCGGTGCGCCAGGCGCCGATTTCGGTCAGGCGCGGGTATTTTTTGATCTCGATGCGCCAGCCCTGGTCTTCAGTGAGGTGCCAGTGCAGGCGGTTCATCTTGTAGAGCGCCATCCAGTCGATGATCCGCTTCATATAGGCGACGCTGTGAAAGTGGCGCCCGACGTCGACGTGGACCCCGCGCCAGCCGAAATGGGGCTGGTCAATGATCTCAAGGGCGGGCAGAACGATGCTCCTTTTTCGGCTGCCGGCGGGAAGCATCTGCCGCAGGGTCTGACCGCCGCGGTAGAGACCCGCCGGAGTCTGCGCGGTGAGAAAAATCTCGCGCCCCGAAATGGTAAGCCGGTAGCTCTCGGCGCCGGTGTCCATCAGGCCCGGGTCGAGAAGGAGACGGATCTTGGAGCCCCGTCCCGCATCACCGGCGGGGAGAACCGCCAGGTCAAGGCCGCTGCTCTGCCTGATCTCGGCGCCGAGGAGGCGGGCGATGCGGCCGGTCTCGGGGCTCTCTGCGGGATAGAGGATCCGGGTGGAAGCCGAAAGGGTAAAGTTCCCCTTGCCCGCGGCCATTTGCACAGGCTGCGGGACCAGGGCCACGCCGGCTCCAGCCGCCGTGGTCAGAGTCAGAAAAAGTGAGCAGCAGAGGGGGACGAGTTTCATCAGCTTCTCCATGCGGTTATTTTTTCAGCGCGGGCAGAATCATGTCGGCTTTTTCCAGATTCCACCGGCTGTCGAAAAAGCCGGCGGCGACGACACCGCCGTCCTTTCCATTGAGGACAGCGCTGTTCAGCACTGTAAAATCGGGAAAGGCCGCTCCCGCATAAAGATAGGGCAGATTGTTGGTCAGGCGCATCCCGCCGGGCGCTGTGCCCGAGATGACCGCCACACAGGCCTGGTCGCTGCCCGGCCGCGGCCGGATAAAGAGCGCCGCCAGGTCGTCGCCGCGGAGGAGC
>JAKQKF010000204.1 GCA_029560815.1 bacterium | reverse complement strand
TTTCCCTGCAGGAGATGATTATTTACGAGTGCCATGTCCGCGATCTGACCGCCCATTCGAGTTCTGGCTGTCCGGCGGAACTGGCAGGCAGCTACAAGGGGGCGATCCAGCCCGGCCTGGCCGGCGGCATCGATTATATCCGCGCGCTGGGCGTCAACGCCATCGAACTCCTGCCGGTCCATGAATTCGGCAATATCGAGCTTCCCTTTAATGTCGATGCCGGGGGCACCCGCAACACCTGGAATCCCTACAGCCGCAACCACTGGGGCTACATGACCTCCTTTTTCTTCGCTCCCGAGTCCTATTACGCCAGCGGCGCAGCCATGACCCCCGGGGCCATGACCGGCGGGGATGGCCGCCAGGTCGACGAACTCAAGGATCTGGTCAAGGCCTTTCACAAGGCCGGCATCGCCGTCATCCTCGACGTGGTCTATAACCATGTCTCCCAATACGATCAGAACTGCTTTAAACTGGCGGATAAAAAGTATTATTTCCGCCTCGATGCGGAGCAGAACTATATCGCGACCAGCGGCTGTGGCAATGATTTCAAGACCGAGCGCCCGATGGCGCAGCGGCTAATCCTCGAGAGCGTCCGCTACTGGATGGAGGATTATCATGTCGACGGCTTCCGTTTCGATCTCGCGGCCATGATCGACTGGGAGACAGTCGATCTCATCACCCGCGAGGCGCGCAAGATCAACCCCCATGTCGTCCTCATCGCCGAACCCTGGGGCGGCGGCAAATACGACCCGGCCGGCTTTTCGCAGCACGACTGGGCGGCCTGGAACGACCAGTTCCGCAACGGTATCAAGGGGCAGAATCCGGAGAACGGCCAGAGCTACATTTTCGGCCGCTATCTGGGGGACCTCAACCGTGAGGCCGTCAAGCGCTACATCCGCGGCACGCTCGCGGCGGAGGGGGGGCTCTTCCAGAAGAGCAGCCATGCGGTTAACTACCTCGGTTCCCACGACGACCACACCTACGGGGATTTCGTCCGCATCGGCTCGGGGGGCGTTCTGCCCGACCAGGTCATCTCCGATCCCCTCGCCAACGCCCGGTTGACCACTGAGGAGCTCAAGAGCAGCAAGCTCGGCGCCCTCATCCTTTTCACGAGCCAGGGCGCGGTGATGATCGAGGAGG
>JAKQKF010000166.1 GCA_029560815.1 bacterium | reverse complement strand
AGAACGCGTTAAAATCGGCAAGCAGTGGTATACCGTACTCGGAGTGATGGAGGAAAAGCCCACCGCCGGCGCCGGTTCCGGAATCTCGGACAATCTCAACACCAACATCTACATCCCCATCACTGCGGCTGTCAAACGGTTCCCGCGCACCGTATTCGCCAGCGAAATCGACCGCATTATCATTCAGGTCATGGACTCCGGCCGCATCCAGGAGGCGGCCACGATCGTCCGCAATTCCCTGAGCCGCCGTCATAACCAGGTCAACGATTTCAACCTCACCATACCGGAAGCGCTGCTGAGACAGAAACAGCAGACGCAGCGCATCTTCAATATCGTCATGGGGGCGATCGCCGGCATTTCCCTGCTGGTCGGGGGCATCGGCATCATGAACATCATGCTCGCTTCGGTCATGGAACGGACCCGGGAGATCGGTGTGCGGCGTGCCGTGGGCGCCCGGCAGAAAGACATCCTCGGTCAGTTTCTGGTCGAGGCGGTGGTGCTCAGCTTCGCCGGCGGACTCCTGGGGGTGCTCCTCGGCTTTATCCTGACCAAGGTGATCGCCCTCTATGCGGGATGGCGCACCCTGGTCAGCATCAGCGCAATCATCCTGGCTTTCACCGTTTCAGCTGCAGTCGGCATCATCTTCGGGATCTATCCGGCCCGACAGGCGGCCAGGCTCGACCCGATCGTTTCCCTGCGCTATGAATAGCGGCTTGCCGCGTGATTATCATTGAGGACTATATGGTTCAGAACCGATCCTTTCTAGTGCTTGCCTTGATCTCCCTGCCGCTTCTTCTCACCGGCGGCCGGAGCTGGAGCCAGGAGCCCGCTGAGCCGGCGGCCGGCGTTCAGCAGTCCGCTGCCGAACCGGAGAGCCCGGCCGGCACATCCGACAAGACTATCCTCACTCTCGACCAGGCGATCAAAATCGCCCTCGAACAGAGCTACGAGATGAAATCCCTTCGTCTGAGCCTGAACCAGGCGTCGCAGAATCTGATCGCCGCCAAGGGGCGCTTCAAGACCAACGCCGACCTGAGCCTGGAAGCGCCGAACTGGAACGAGACCGTCTCCGAAATCCAGGTGCCGGGAGCGCTGCCGGTCTTTAACACCACCGGCTACACCCGCTTCCTCGGCACCCTCGACATCAATCAGCCGCTGCCGACCGACGGCGCCCTCACCCTGCGCGGCCAGAGCTACCACCGCGATGTCTCGACCTACCTCCAGGAGAGCGATGAGGATGTCTCGCGCAGCGAAATCTACAACTCGATCAG
>JAKQKF010000137.1 GCA_029560815.1 bacterium | reverse complement strand
CCGTTCCTTCAAGTGCTTGCGGCCTGGACGGCGTACTTGATCTTCACTTAAATATAGGGAGTTGCCGGGATTGAGGATTGCTGTTTTGTGCCGATCTTTTGCTCTTTTGTGGCAAAATGGTCAGCTGGGGGAGGTCGTTCTCCGGGTATACTCGGAGGGCAGGCAGGAGAAATACTTTCTAAAGGCGCGGCTGAATTGGGCGGGACTGCCAAAGCCGACTTCGAAGGCAATTTGGGTGATGCTGATTTTATTTTCGGTGATCATTTGTGCGGCGCGTTTGAGCTTGTACATGCGGATGAACTCGCCGGGCGCCTGGCCCGTGATGGCGCGCAGTTTCCGATGCAGCTGGCTGCGGCTGACAAACATCTTTTGCGCCAGCCGCTCGCTGTCGAAACCTTCATCCGCGAGGTTTTCCTCCAGGGCCAGCAAAAGCCTCTGCATAAATTCCTTCTCGACCGCATTGGCCGCGAGGGGCTCAGGCTGCAGATTCAATTCCTGCCTGATTTTTTCGCGCAGGCGCCTGCGCTGATCGACGAGATTATTTATCCGCGCGAGGAGTTCGTCAGCATCGAAAGGCTTGGTGATATAGTCATCCGCGCCGGTTTCGAGCCCCCTGATTTTGTCATCCGGCAAGGCTCTGGCGGTCAGGAGAATGACCGGGATATGGCTGGTCTGCCAGCCGGTTTTAAGGCGATGACAAAACTCGAGGCCATCCACGCCCGGCATCATCACATCGCTCAGGATGAGGTCGGGCATGCTCTTTCCCGCCAGGGCGATGCCCTCGACAGCGTTTTCAGCCTGAACCGTGTCATATTCCTGCTCGAGCAGGCCGGCCAGGAAAAACCGGAGATCGGCGGAATCATCCACAATGAGAATTTTCGGCCGCCGGACCGCCTGCCGGCTCGATGCGCCGTCCTTTGCCCCCATCCCGCCGGCTTCTGCAAGCAGCGCTTCCGCCGCGTCAGCCGGACCGGCCGCATCCGGCGCGCTTTCCGGCACTTCCCGGCCCGGAACCGGCGCCCGGCTTCTTCGCCCCTGCCCTTCTGCATGAGCGCCTGCCTCACCATCCTCCGCGGCCGCGGGACTGGTCTGCAGCTCTTCATCAAGAGGAATTTTCAAAATAAAAGCCGATCCCTCTCCTGCGCGGCTCGAGACCGAGATCTCCCACTGGTGCAGGGTCGCCAGTTCCTTGACCAGAGCCAGTCCGATGCCCGAGCCCCCATAGTTCCTTTTGGACGAGTCATCGACCTGGAAGAAGCGGTTGAAAATATTGGCCTGGTCCTCTTCCGGGATGCCGATCCCGCTGTCGATGATCGAGATCACGGCTGTTTGAGCGGCGGATGGGTGTTCAGAAGCCGGGGGCTGTT
>JAKQKF010000132.1 GCA_029560815.1 bacterium | reverse complement strand
TTGCGGCAGAGGTCGATAAAGGCAAAGCCTTTGGCGGCGTCGTCCGCAAACATGCGGCGGGACAGGGATTGGCCGGAGCTGCGCTCTGCATACTCCCGCAAGGCTGCAAGAATACGCTCCTCGATCGTCTCCCAGAATTCGGCATCAGAGATCTGCGAGACATCGAAGAGCCCGAGTAGAAGCTGCGGATCCAAACGCAGATTGTCCATCTCACTCTGGGTGAAGAGCATCTGATTCCCGAACTTGTCCCGGGCACGCTCGTACATCCGCTGCCACTGCTCCTTGGCCTGGCTGATGGATTCCTGGATCTCCTCCTCGATCTTGAGCAGCGAGCCGGCCTCGCCGGCCAGCTGCATGCGGTCAAAGATCCTTTCAACGATCTGTCCCAGCAGCGGCGGCTGCAGATCAGCGGTGAACTCCCTGAGCATCTGCTTTTCGCCTGGCATGGGCTCGGCACAGACGATGTGGCTCTTGCGGACGCGCGGCCTCTCCTCCGGCTTGACCCGCTGTTCTTTCCAGGCGCGCTGGCAGCGCAGCCACAGGGCCAGCGCGGCGATCTGCACAGCGCGCGGATCGATGTCGATGCCGTGGAGGTTATGACGCAAAATCAGCTCGGGGATGGCGAGGAGGAGCTTTTCGCGGTCCGGATAATCATGACGCAGAGTTAAGCCGGTGGTTTCTCCGGCCGGCATTGAGTCATCCTCCCAGGCCTCCTCATAGATGGTCTGCAGGAGATCAAAAGCGTAGAGGAGAAAATGGCCACTGCCACAGGCAGGATCGAGAATTTTGAGATCACGCGGATCTTTTTTCGGCCGGAAGGCGATATGGTGCGGCTGGTTAAGCAGCTCCTCCTGGCTGAGATCGTCCTGGTTGGCAGGCGGCTCCGGCGCCTCTTCGCCCGGCTGGAGGAAGACCTCATGCGGCCGGCGCACCAGATAGCGGCATTGCCCGGTCAGGCGGGTTTGCCCCTGACGCATTTCGTACCAGGTGCGGCCCAGGGTGTTGTCGGTGAGAAACTCAACCACATAGCGCGGCGTGAAG
>JAKQKF010000116.1 GCA_029560815.1 bacterium | reverse complement strand
CTCCAGGTCGATGGGCTCGAACTGCAGGGCGGCAGCAGCGCCACGGTCACCGTGCCCCAGGGCGGCAGCCAGGAGGTGCGTTTCAAATTCAAGGCGTTGAAAGAGGGCAAGGCGACCTTCCAGTTCCGCTGCCGGATGGGCAGCTACAGCGACGGACTTTTAAGGACGATTCCGGTCCAGGCCCCGGGGGTGCGTGAAAGTGTGGCCCTCTACCAGCGCGCCGACGGCCCGGCGCTCCAGACTCTCGAAATCCCGCAGGATGCCCACAAGGAGCTTTCGACCCTGGATGTTTCTCTCGCCTCAACGGCACTTTCCGAACTATCCGGGCCTTTCGAGTATCTGGTCGATTATCCCTACGAATGCCTCGAGCAGCGCCTCTCCCGCGCCCTGCCGGTGCTGGTCTCGGCCGACCTGGTCGAGGCCTTTGGCCTGCAAGCCAAAGGCGTTCGCGATTACCGGGCGCTCGTGCAGGGCGTGCTGGCCGATCTGGTCCGGTTCCGCACCGATGAGGGAGGATTTGCCCTCTGGCAGGGTTCGAACTACAACTCGCCGTTCGTCACCGCCTACGCCGCCTGGGCCATGACCCTCGCCGGGAGAGCGGGCTATGAGGTCGATGAACTCCTGCTTGCGGATGCCCTCACCTTTATGAAAAATGTTCTCGACGGCCAGTATTATGGCTCTTCGCCCTACGACGAGGCCTCCTGGCAGACGACGCATGCCCTGATGCTCTATGTGCTGGCCCTCAACGGCCAGGCCGACCCCGGGGCCCTCGATCGTCTGGTCGGAGCCAAGGCGCCGATGACCACAACGGGCAAGGCCTGGCTGCTCAAGACTGTGCACACCCTCAAGCGCAAGGACGCCAGCGCGGCGCAGCTGACCCAGTCTTTGCTCAACAAGCTGCGGGTCACGCCGACCGAGGTTCATTTTGCGGCGGAGAATGGATCTCCGTGGATCTGGGACTCGGATGTGCGCACGACAGCGGTGGTGCTGCAGGCCCTGCTTGAGACCGGAGCGCAGTTCCCTCAGGCCGAGCAGGCGGTGGAGTGGCTGATGACCGCGCGCCGCCAGGGCCACTGGTCCAACACCCAGGAGAACTTTTTCGTCCTCTACGCCCTCTCGGAGTATTTCAAAAAGTACGAGTCGGAGACCCCGCAGTTCACCGCCCGGGTGCGCCTGGCCGGCCGGGAGGTGATGAGCAAGCTCTTCTCCGGCCGTTCGGCCGCGGTGGAGCGCAGGGTGGTTGCGCTGGCGGATTACCAGGAGAAAAAGGTGCAGGCGGAGATCGCCAAGGAGGGGCCGGGCACCCTCTATTACGGCCTGCGCATGAACTACTATCCCCTGGAGTACAACGACGCCCGCGAGGAGGGGATCACCCTGGTCAAGGTGATGGAGCCCTTGACCTCGGGCCGGAGCGCCGAGCAGACCATTCCGGCCGGGGAGGTGGTCAAGGTGACCCTGACGGTGATCGTGCCGCAGGCGCGCCACTATGTGGTGGTGGACGATCCCCTGCCGGCCGGCATGGAGGCGGTCAACGCCACTTTCGCCACGACCAGCGCCGCGACTGCGATGATGGGGGAGGGGGAGGAATCGGGGGAGGCCTGGTGGTACGGTTTCACCCATGTCGAAAAGCATGATGACCGGGTGCTGCTCTTCGCCGACTGGCTGCCCGAGGGCGCCCATTCCTACACCTATCTTATGCGGGCGACAACCCCGGGCGCTTTTACATTGCCGCCGGCCCGCGCCGGGGAGATGTACAAGCCCGAGGTCTATGGCAGAACTCCGGGCGGCAAGCTCCGGATCGAATGACCCGGAGTGCCCGATTCTGAACCCCAAACAGGCGCGGCTGGGCTGCGCGCGCTGAAATGCAAAGGGCGGCCACCGCTTCCGGTGTGCCGCCCTTTCTATTGCTGTACGCTGCTCGAAGTTTGCTGAGCCTGCTCATGGCTTGTCGCTGCTCAGGCGGATTCAGCAGAGCGGAATCCCATCAATTGCCCGTCAATCCGCGGTTCTTCAGCAGTGGTTCGATGCCCGGCTCGCGGCCGCGGAATTTCATATAGAGGGTCATCGGCTCTTCGCTGCCGCCGGCTGAGAGGATGTACTTGCGGAAGGCGCCGGCACTTTTCTGGTCGAAGAGTGAACTCTCCCTGAAGGCCTCAAAGGCGTCCGCATCGAGTACTTCGGCCCAGATATAGGCATAATAGCCCGCCGAATAGCCGCCGGAGAAGACGTGGCGGAAATAGGGGCTGCGGTAGCGCGAGGCGATCTCGGGGATCAGGCCGATGCGCGCCAGGGACTGCTCCTCGAAGAGCGACGCGTTGTGCTCGATGGGTTCGCGCAGCGAATGCCAGTCCAGGTCGAGATAGGAAGCGGCCAGATATTCGACGGTCGCGAAGCCCTGGTTGAAATGGCCCGATTTTTCGATTTTGGCGATCAGTTCATCGGGCATGACCTGGCCGGTCTGGTAATGGCGGGCGTAGCTCCTGAGCACTTCCGGCTCGAATGCCCAATGTTCCATGATCTGCGAGGGCAGCTCGACGAAATCGCGCGCCACCGAGGTGCCGGCGACCTTGGGATAGGTGACGTCCGAGAGCAGTCCATGCAGGGCGTGGCCGAACTCGTGGAACATAGTCTCGACCTCATCCATGCTCAGCAGGGCTGGCTGGTCGGCCGTCGGTTTGGAAAAGTTGCCGACATTGCAGATCAGGGGGGTCTGCACCTTGCCGAGTTTCTGCTGGCCGCGATAGTCGCTCATCCAGGCTCCGCCGCGCTTGCTGGCGCGCGGGAAATAATCCACCATCAGGATGCCGATGTGACGGCCATCCGCCTCCTTCACCTCAAAGGTGCGGACATCGGGGTGGTAAAGCGGAATATCCTTGCGCTCGGTGAAGGTGATGCCGTAGAGCTTTTGCGCCACGCCAAAGACGCCGCTGCGGACATTTTCGAGCTTGAAGTAGGGGCGCAGGGCCTCCTCGTCAAGGTCGTATTTGGCCTTTTTCACCTTTTCGGCATAGTACCACCAGTCCCAGGCCTCAAGCTGGAAGCCGCCCTTTTCCTGGTCGATGATCGCCTGCATGTCGGCCACTTCGGCTTTGGCTTTCGCCAGGGCCGGGCGCCAGAGCTGGTCGAGCAGGGCGTAGACCTTCTCCGGTCTTTTCGCCATGTTCTCCTCGAGGATGAAATCAGCGTGGCTCGGGTAGCCGAGGAGGTTGGCCTTGCGCACGCGCAGGGCGGCGATTTTGCTCAGGATGGCCTTGTTGTCGAGGTCATTGTTGTTGTCGCCGCGATGGATGTAGGCCTGATAGATCTGGCGGCGCAAATCGCGGTTTTGCGCATACTGCAAAAACGGAAAAATGCTTGGATTGTGGAGGGTGAAAGCCCATTTGCCGGTCTGGCCGCGTTCGGCGGCGGCCTCGGCGGCGGCGGAGACGACGGCCGCAGGGAGGCCCGCCAGGTCCGCGGGGTCAGCGACGAAGAGGGCGTAGTCGTTGGTCTCCTTGAGCACATTATCGCCGAATTTCAGAGTCAGCACGGCCAGCTCCTGATTGATCGCCCGCAGCTGTTCTTTGCGGGCGTCGTCGAGGTTGGCCCCGCCGCGGACGAAATCGCGATAGTACTGCGTGAGCACCATCTCCTGCTCAGGGGTCAGGCCGAGCGCGGCGCGCTGTTCATAAACCGCC
>JAKQKF010000115.1 GCA_029560815.1 bacterium | reverse complement strand
TCCTCCCACAGCAGCCGGCCGCGCAGGGTGTCGGCGATGGTGCTGGGCTGCTCCATGATCTCCTTGAGCATGAAATGGGCATAGCCCGTCTTTTCGATCTGCTGAAGATCGAGATCAATGGGCTCGGCCATTTTGTCGACGGGACAGTTTTCAATGGTGCGGACCGTCATGCCGCTGCGGGTCAACACCGCCAGCTCGCCGTCATCGAGATAGGTGACGCTCTTGATCACCCCCACCAGCGGGGCGGCGTCGGATGCGAGAAAGAACTCCCCCTCGCCGTGGCCGATCACCAGGGGAGAGCCGTTGCGCGCCGCTACCAGGGTGTCGGGGTTCTCCGCGTCGATGATCGCCAGTCCGTAGGTGCCCTGCACGCAGGCGAGCCCCTGGCGGACCGCCTCGCCCAGTTCCACTCCCCGCTGCAGATACTCCTCGAAGAGATGGCACAGGACCTCGCTGTCGGTCTGCGAGAGGAAGGTGTGGCCCTTGCGGATCAGCTCATCGCGCAGGAGGGCAAAATTTTCGATGATGCCGTTGTGGACGACCGCGATCCGCCGGCTGCAGTCGCAGTGCGGATGGGCGTTGACCGGATTGGGCTCGCCATGAGTCGCCCAGCGGGTGTGGCCGATCCCCAGCCCGCTGGCCGGATGATCTTCCGGCAGGATGCGCTCGAGCTCGGTGATCTTGCCGGCCGCCTTGCGCATCCAGATTCCCTCTCCGGTCCAGAGTGCGACGCCCGCGCTGTCGTAGCCGCGGTATTCCAGCCTGTGCAGCCCGTTGAGCAGCAGGGGCAGTGCATCCCGGTTGCCGATATAGCCCACTATCCCGCACACTGGCGGCCTCCTTTCCCCCTTGGTTTCCTTTTCTTCCCCCTGCCCCGTACCCCGCCGGCGAGTGCCGCCCGAGCAGGCGCAGCGCCCACTCTCATTCCCACTCGATGGTGCTGGGCGGTTTTGAACTGATGTCGTAGACTACCCGATTGACCCCCTTGACCTCGTTGATGATCCGGTTGGAGATCAGCGCCAGCAGCGGGCGTGGAATCTCCGCCCAGTCGGCGGTCATGCCGTCCATGCTGGTCACGGCGCGCAGGGCGACTACATTCTCGTAGGTGCGCTCATCGCCCATGACGCCCACGGTCTGAACCGGCAGCAGCACGGCGAAAGCCTGCCAGATTTTCTCGTATTCTCCGCTCCTGCGCAGTTCCTCCATAAAG
>JAKQKF010000095.1 GCA_029560815.1 bacterium | reverse complement strand
TTCCAATTTGATTACATTCGGGCTGCGCATTGATCCAACCCTGGAGATTCTCATGAAAAACTTTGCCCTCATCGGCACCGCCGGCTATATCGCCCCGCGCCATTTGCAGGCCATCCGCGACACCGGCAACACCCTCATCGCCGCCTGCGACCGCAGCGATTCGGTCGGCATCCTCGATCGCTGGTTCACCGACGTCCACTCTTTCACCGAGTTCGAGCGCTTTGACCGCCACGCCGAAAAGCTGCGCCGCGGCGGCGAGTCCGGGCGCATCGATTACGTCACCATCTGCTCGCCCAACTATCTGCACGACGTCCATATCCACTTCGCGCTGCGCATCGGCGCCGAGGTGGTCTGCGAAAAACCGCTGGTGCTCAATCCCTGGAACCTCGACGCCCTCAAGGAGATGGAGCGCGAGAGCGGCCACCGCGTCTGGACCCTGCTCCAGCTGCGGGTCCATCCCGCCCTGCTTGCCCTGCGCGACCGGATCGCCGCCGGGCCGGCGGACAAGATCCACGAGGTCGAGCTCAGCTACATCACCTCGCGCGGGCGCTGGTACGACTATTCCTGGAAAGGGGATGTGCAGAAATCGGGGGGGATCGCCACCAACATCGGCATCCATTTCTTCGATCTGCTGGCGTGGATCTTCGGCCCGCCCCGGGATATGGAGGTGCACCTCAGCGAGGCCCACCGCGCCGCCGGCTATATCGAGCTGGAGCGGGCGCGGGTGCGCTGGTACCTCTCCATCGACCGCAATGACCTGCCCGCGGCGGCCGCGGGCAAATCGACCTGGCGCTCGATCATGGTCGATGGCGAGGAGGTGGAATTCTCCGAGGGCTTTACCGACCTCCACACCAAAGTCTATGAGGGGATCCTCGCCGGGCGCGGATTCGGCATCGAGGAGGCGCGCACCTCGGTGGAGATCGCTCACTGGATCAGGCACGCCAAGGCGATCAAGGCCGATCCGGCGAGGCGGCATCCACTGGTGAAATAATGAGAGAGGTGGGCTTCAGGAGATAGATTTGCAGGATTCCCCTGTTTTGCATACACATTGAAGCTCAGGCAGGTTAATCACGCTCGTCCCAATCTTCCCTGCTGATCCCCGCTTGTCGCAAGATTCTGCTCAACAGATCAGAGCTGATATCTCCACGATGAACATTTGGCAGGGTCAATCTTGTCGATTCATGGATCATAAATTGATGATTACCGCCCTGATAAGGCCCTGAAAATCCGTATTTGCGGAGCTTTTT
>JAKQKF010000074.1 GCA_029560815.1 bacterium | reverse complement strand
GGGCGCCACCTGCATGAAGCGGTCGACCTGTCCGGTGAAGAGGGCGATCTGGCCCTGAACGTACTTGACCGACATTTCGTAGATATCGCTGTGGGCGTCGCCGCCAAGGACGCTGGAGGTGGCCTGAGTGGCTTTGGCCATAGCCTGGGCTTCGTTATAGTCGGCGGCCAGGGTATCAGCGAAAAATTTGGTCTTGTCGCGGTAGAACTCGAAGGCCTGCTGCATTTTTTTCATGGTCTGGCAATATTTCTCGGCACGTTCGAAGCGCTTTTGCGATTTTTCGAGGTTCGACTGGAGCATGCCGGCTTCGCTGCTGATCTTCTGAAACTGAAAGCGTTTCTCCTCATCGACCCAGGCGCCCTTTTCGAAAAAGCGGTCCTTGAGGGCGTCCGCCTGTTTGATACGCTCCTTGATCTGGCTCTGATAATTATCGATATTGGTCTTGATCCCGTTGCGGATGCCGTAGACGTTGTCAGCGGCACTCTGGATGGTCTCGAGTTTTTCGCCAAGGTATTCATTGACATAAGCGTAGATGACATCGAGGGGTCCGCTCTTGATGAGCAGGCCGGTAAACCAGCGGTAGAACTTGGAGCGCCAGAAGTACATGATAGTGCGGAAGCGCTTACTGGAAAAGACCCACCAGAGCAGGGCGGCGAGGGCCATGAGGCCGCCGAGGACAATGGTTCTGCCAACGACGGCGATGGCGTTGGTCAGCAGGGTGATGAGAAAGGGAGAGATGGCATAAAAGCCGAGGGCCAGGCCGATGATCAGCAGGATCATGCCGAAGCTTCCCACAGTTTTCTCTTTTTTTGATACGAAGGCTGATACTTTGTCAGCGCCCGGCAGTGAGGGCATCTCGCTCATGGAATCCTCCGCTTGCTTATTTCAGTTTTTGCAGATTGGACGCCAGCCGTTCGCGCAGGGCGGTGAAATTCTGCTGATGGGCCTGCAGGGCGCTGCGAAAATCGGCTTCACGTTCGCGTTTTTTCTGCTCGATTTGATTGATCTCATTTTCGGTCACAAGTTGATTGGAGAGGAGCTGCGACTTTTCATTTTCCAGTCGCTTCTTCTCCTCGTTGCGGGCGGCGATGAAAGCGTCAAGTTCCTTCTGGATCTCGACCAGACGGTTTTCACGGGCGGCGATGCCCTGCTTCAGTTCGCTGATCTTCTGGCGTACGCCCGCCAGTTTTTGTCTGAAACCCTCTTCGTTCTGGGCGTTGAATTCCGCCTCTTCGCGGCCGAGGGATTTGATGACCGTATCGAGGGCCTGGAGCACCTGGTTGACATTCAGATCCTGCTGGCGCGCCTTGAGGGCGGTCTGGGCCGCATGGAAGGCGAGCTGGTCGCGGGTGGCCTGGTCGAGGGCGGGGAATTTTTCGCTGATCACCGCCGCCTGGCTGTTGAACTCGGTGAAGGCGACGGGCATCTGCTTGAGCAGCTCCTGCTCGAGGGGCTTGTAAAAGGGGCTTTCACCCGCGGCGGGGCTGGCCGGCGGGATGGGCGCCGCCGTGACCGGGGGGGAATAGGGCGACGCGGCCGGCCCTGGATCGGGCCCTAGGTTCGGTCCGAGATCCGGACCCAGGTTTGCCGCCGTCTCTTCCGATGGGGCTTCCTTTTCGCGCCAAAAGACCGAGATGGCCTTTTTGCCGATCGATTTCAAATCCGCCATGGCCTGCCTGTTCTCCAGGTTAGGGTGTTTCTTGATATGTAGTAATAATTATAATGAATTCACAGCAGAAAGGCAACGAATTCGTTGCCTTTTTTAACATTTTACGATGGCCGTTTTTTTGTCTGGTCACCATAGCATACGCAGGGGGAGGTGGAATGTTCCGGGAAATCGGAGAGTGCGGAGCGGATGCCTTGCACCGCACCGGCTGCCCGGCCGGTGCGGTGCAAGGTCCGGAAGGGTTTGGCATCAGGACTGTTTCTTTTTGATCAGCTCAGCCTGAATGAGGAGCTTAACTTCGTTGCTCACCACCACGCCGCCGTTGTCCAGGGCGTTGTTCCAGGAGATACCAAAGTCCTGGCGATTGATGACGCCGCGGGCCTCGAGGCCGACGCGCTCGTTGCCCCAGGGATCGGTGATCTTGCCGGTGATTTCAAAATCGAGAGCGACCTCTTTAGTCACGCCGCGCATGGTCAGGTCGCCGATGGCCACAAAGCCGTCACCCTTCTTCTCCACCTTTTTGGTCTTGAAAAGGATTTCCGGATGGTTGGCGGCATCGAAAAAGTCGGAGTTGCGCAGGTGTTCATCGCGCTTGCTGTTGCCGGTGTTGATGCTGGCGGTCTTGATCACGCCTTCGACGGAAGAGTTGCTGATGTCATTCTCATCATACATAATCTTGCCGGAAAATTCGGTGAAATTACCCCGCACTGTGGCCACAACCATATGCTTCACGGAAAAGCCGACCTCGCTGTGGGCGGCATCGATGGTGTACTCCTGAGCGGAGCGCGCGCCGAAGGCGAAGAGACCGATCATTAATACGATCATTTTGATTTTCATTTTGAAATTCTCCCATAGTGTTTGGAATAGCGGATTAGCCACTCTTTGGCATTGCACAAGAGAGAACGTTTCGTATAAGCTAAATATTCCGCTGGACGGCGGCGGGAGAGGAGGAGGGGAAGCAGAAGATTTCTATGGAGGATTTTTCAGGCGATCTGTTCTTCTGGTTCGAAGCGCGGGCAGTTGCACTGCAGGTTATGGCCGCATTTACGCCAGTGTCTGCACTCCTTACAGATCGAGGCCTGGTAGGTTTCGCGGAACCAGGGTCCGTTGGTCTGGATCCAGTCGAGGACGTAAGTGGGACCGGGATCAGCCTGCAGACGGCAGCCTTCGCACCATTTGTCGATTTCGATCTTTTGAATCTGGATCTTCATGTAATTGTCATGCATCGCGCCTACTCGACTCTAAAATATGAACCGTTTCAGGACGCTAATAATATAGCATTATTTTTCAAAAAAGAAAGAAAAAAAGTGCGGCCGCCGGAGAAATCAGCGTGCCGGCTGTGGACCGCGCAGTATGCGCGCCGGCAGTCCAAAGAGGGCGCGCAGAAAGTCGAGGAACCCCTCGACGGCGATCCCGAGGATGCGAAAGGGCAGCAGCAGGAGCCAGAAGAGGGGATAGAGGAGCAGTGCCAGCAGGGCGAGAGGCCAGCAGCAGATGAAGAGCAGGAGCCAGAAGAGGAATTTTATCATTTTATCATCTCCGGGTTTGATTCCTGTTCTAATACGAAGAACGCGCCCGGATGTTCCAGGCCGGCCTCTTTTCCTCCCTTTTTTCTTGAACGGGAGGCGTGAAGTTTGTATGTTTAACCGACTTTCTTAATCCCGCCAAGATTTGAACGTTTGAGGGAGGCGCATATGGGCGTTCATCCGCTGGCCGGAAAACCGGCTCCGCGCGACTTGCTGGTCAATATCCCCCGACTGGTTTCCGCCTATTACACCCACCACCCCGATCCGGCTCAGCCCGGGCAGCGGGTCAGTTTCGGCACCTCGGGTCACCGCGGCGTTGCCAGTGAGGGGACCTTCAACGAGGAGCATCTGCTCGCCATCAGCCAGGCGATTTGTGACTACCGCCTGCGGCAGGGCATCGACGGGCCGCTCTTTCTGGGCATGGACACCCACGCCCTGTCCGAGCCGGCCTTTGTCACGGCTGTGGAGGTGATGGCGGCCAACGGTGTCCAGCTCATCATCCAGCGGGGGCGCGGCTATCTGCCCACCCCGGTGATCTCGCACGCCATCCTGACCCATAATCTCAGCCGGAGCACCGGCCTCGCCGATGGAGTCGTGATCACCCCCTCCCACAATCCGCCGACGGACGGGGGCTTTAAGTACAATCCGCCGCACGGCGGCCCGGCCGACAGCCAGGCGACCAAAATCATCCAGGATGAAGCCAACCGGCTGCTGGCGGGGGCTTTGACCGGAGTGAAGCGGATGCCCTTCGCCCGGGCCATGGCGGCGGAGACGACGCACGAGGAGGAGGTGATCCGCCCCTACATTGAGGATCTGCGCAAGGTGATCGATCTGGAGGCGGTGAAATCGGCGGGACTGCAGCTGGGCGTGGATCCCATGGGTGGCGCTTCGATTTCGCTCTGGGAGCCTATCGCCGAGGCCTATCAGCTCAAGCTCGAGGTGGTAAACCGGGTGATCGATCCGGCCTTCGGTTTTATGACGGTGGACAAGGACGGCAAGATCCGCATGGACTGCTCCTCGCCCTACGCCATGGCGGGGCTGGTGGCGATGCGCGATCGTTTTGATATCGCCTTCGGCAACGATCCGGACGCCGACCGCCATGGCATTGTCTGCCGCAGCTCGGGGCTGATGAATCCGAATCACTACCTGGCCGTGGCGATCTGGTATCTCTTTCAGCACCGGCCGCAGTGGCCCGCCGGGGCAGCGGTGGGCAAAACCCTGGTTTCAAGTTCAATGATCGACCGGGTCGCCGCTGCGCTGGGCCGCCGGCTCGACGAAGTGCCGGTGGGATTCAAGTGGTTTGTCGACGGGCTGGTGGACGGCTCCTACGGCTTTGCCGGCGAGGAGAGCGCGGGGGCTTCGTTCCTGCGCCGTGACGGCACGGTCTGGACGACCGACAAGGACGGGATCATTCTCAATCTGCTCGCTGCGGAGATCACCGCTGTCCTGGGCAAGGATCCGGGCGAGCTTTATCGCGCCCTCGAGGAACGTTTCGGCCGGCCGGTCTATCAGCGTCTCGATGCCCCGGCTGACGCAGCGCAGCGTGCCGCGCTCGGGAATCTCTCGCCGGAGATGGTGCGCTCCGACACCCTGGCGGGCGAACCGATCCTGGACAAGCTCACCCGGGCGCCGGGCAACAACGCCACCATCGGCGGACTCAAGGTGGTGACGGCGAACGGCTGGTTTGCGGCGCGCCCCTCCGGCACCGAGGATATCTACAAGATCTATGCGGAGAGTTTCATCGGCGTGGACCATCTGGCCCGCATCCAGGAGGAGGCGCAGGCGATGGTGATGGAGGCCCTGCGGGCCGGGTGAGCGCCGGGGAAGCGCTGCCTATGGAGTGCAGCGCCAGTGTGCCTCCACCCTCTTTGCGCTGCACAGGCGCGGGGCGCGACGGACGCAGCCAGACCTGCGGTGCTATTCGAGGATCGCGCTGGCGACGATGTTGGCGATGGTGCTGCGCAGGCTGTCGACTTCGCCGTCGTCTTGGGGGTGGACCCGGTTGCTGAGAATGATGATGTAGGTCTGGGTCCTGGGATCGATCCAGAGGGAGGTCCCGGTATAGCCGGTATGGCCGTAGCCGCCGTCGGGGAGGAGGTCGCCGCCGACCCAGCTCTGACCCTGTTTGACGACCCAGCCATAGCCGCGCGCGGCCTTGGCCGGTGTATCGACGATCTGGGTCATGCGCGAAACCGTGACCGGACTGAGGATGCGCGTCTCGCCGAGGCTGCCGCCGTTGAGCATCATCTGGCAGTAGCGCGCCAGGTCGCTGGCCGTGGCGAAGAGCCCGGCGTTGCCGGAGATCCCGCCCTGGAGGCGGGCGAGGGGATCGTGAACGATCCCGCGCAAGGGCAGGCCGTCTTCCTGGAGCTCGGTGGGCACGCAGATCAGCTTGAGGGTTTCGTCGGGGGTGAAGGTGGTATAACGCATGCCGAGGGGTTCAAAGATGTTCTCGCGGGCAAAGGCATGGACATCCTGGCCGGTGACCACGGCGATGATCCGGTTAAGGGTGATGTACCCGAGGCAGCTGTAGGTGTAGGCCTCACCGGGGGCGGAACGTTTGGGGAGTTTGGCAATATAGTCGGCCAGTGCGGCGGTCGTGCAGGGGGAGCCGAGGAGGGCAGCCGCTTTTTTGGCGTCGGCGTAGGCGGGCAGCCCTGAGGTGTGGGTGAGCAGATGCCAGAGGCGCGCCTCTTCGGCCAGGGAGGTATCGGCCCGTACATAGCGGGAAAAGCCGGGCACATAGTCGGAAACCCGGTCAGTGAGGCGGAGCAGGCCGCGTTCGGCGAGGATCATGATCGAAGTGGCTGTGGCGACCGGCTTGGTCACGGAGGCGAGGTCGAACATCATCTCCGGTTCCATCGCCACTTTTTCCGGCACCAGCTGGGCGTAACCGAAGGCCTTGTGGAACACCTTCTCGCCCCCATGGCTGACCAGCACCACCGCTCCCGGTATATATCCCCGGTCCATGGCAAGTACAACTGCCTTGTCGATCAAGGCCAGCCGGTTCATGTTCACCCCGCCCTTGCGCACCGGCGCTGTCTGGCCTGTGGCCGTGCCGGCCCAGACCAGGAGCAGCAGCAGACCCGCCCAGCGATTATGCTTCATAACGCCTCCCGAGTGTGTAGACCACTGTACCAGTCTTCAGCGTAGAATAAAGAAAAAGTGCTTCAATTGCAAGCAAAAAGCGCAGCAGCGGGAAACAGAGCCCCGGGCCGGAAAGGGAATGCCCCGTTCTGCGGGCATGGCTCCGGGCGGATGCAGACGCAGGCAAGGAGTTAAAATTGCCTTGGAAATCGGCGATAATTTTGCTATTATTAAAATTAACCGGAGCGCTCTGACGCCCGTTAACTCTATAGATAAACATGGAGTTCGATGGTGAGACAATATCTGTTCTTCCTGCTCGGCTTGATCATGCTCGTCGGCTGCAACGGCTTTAATTCACGGGCCGCGCGGCGCTTCATCGATGAACACGTCGCCAAAATCGAGCCCATCGCCAGGGAGGCCAACCTCGCCTACTGGGAGGCCGCAACGACCGGCAAGGCCCAGGCCTATGACCGGTATGCCGAGCTCGAACTGCAAAAGCGGCAGCTCTACAGCAATACGGAAGAGTACGCCTTTTTGAAAAAGATGAAGGAGCAGGGCGGATTGAGCGATCCGGTGCTGGAGCGCGAGATCGAACTCCTCTATCTGGCCTATCTGCCCAACCAGATCGAGCCGGAGCTTTTGCGGGAGATCACCACCCTCGGTGCCGAAGTGGAGAAAAAATTCAGCACCTTCCGCGGCACTGCGGGCAAGCGGCGGCTGAGCGGCAACCAGATCGAGGAGATCCTGAAATCGGAAAAGAGGACGGCGCTGCGCCGGGAGGCCTGGCTGGCGAGCAAGCAGGTCGGGGCCGAGGTGGCCCAGGAGCTGCTGCGTCTGGTGCGGCTGCGCAACAAGGCCGCGCAAAAGCTGGGATTCAGGAATTATCACGCCCTCTCGCTTGCTGCGACGGAACAGGATGAAAAGGAACTGGACAGGATCTTTGACGAACTTTACGATCTCACCAGTGGGCCTTACTTTGCTCTCAAGCACGAGATCGACAGCGAGCTGGCCCAGCGTTTCCACGTCCGCATCGAAGAGCTGCAGCCCTGGCATTATCCGGACCCCTTCTTCCAGGAGTCGCCCATGCTGCAGTCGGTGGATCTCGACAAATACTACGCCGGCCGCGACGTCAAGCTTCTGGCGGCGGAGTTTTACCGGGGCATCGGTCTGCCGATCGATTCGATCCTGGCCCGGAGTGACCTCTATGAGCGCGAGGGCAAGAACCCGCACGCTTTTTGCACGGATATCGACCGCCGCGGCGATGTGCGGATTCTCTGTAATCTGGCGGATACGGAACGCTGGATGGAGACGATCCTGCATGAGGGCGGCCACGGCGTCTACAGCTATTACAACGACCCGGCAATGCCCTATCTTTTACGCCAGGAGGCGCATGCCTTCACCACCGAGGCGATCGCCAATTTTTTCGGCCGCCTGAGCCGCAATCCCTGGTGGATGGAGAAGATGCTCGGTTTGACACCGGAGCAGCGGCAGGAGCTGGTTCAGGTGAGTTCGCAGTATGCCCGGCTCAAGCAGCTGGTTTTTTCGCGCTGGGCCATGGTGATGTACTACTTTGAAAAAGAGCTCTATGCCGATCCCGAGCAGGATCTGAATGCCCTGTGGTGGAATCTGGTTGAGAAATATCAGGGCATCAAAAAGCCGGCCGGCCGTGACGAAGCCGACTGGGCGGCTAAAATCCACTTCACCATCGCGCCCTGTTATTACCACAATTACCCCCTCGGGGAGCTGCTGGCTTCGCAGCTTCACGCCAGTCTGACCAAGTCGGTGCTCGCGGAGGGGGAACAGGTCAGCTATGTCGGCGCGACAGAGGCCGGTGCCTGGCTGCGCGAGAAGGTATTCAGCGCAGGCGCCTCCTGGTCGTGGAACGAGATGATCAAGCGCGCCACGGGTGAACCGCTGACAGCCCGGTATTTTGTTGAGCAATTTATCAACTGAGGCCTTTATGAACAACCACAACGGCGCGATGATCCGTACCATGCCGGACGGCACCGAGAAGCAGTATAATCCTTTCACCGGCACGGAGGTGTGGTACATCCCGGGGCGCAAGAACCGGCCGATCTTCACCGGCATACCGGAGAGCGCACAAAAGATCGGCAAGGTCAATCATAAAGACGTCTGCAACTTTTGTCCTTCGCGTTACCTTATGACCCCGCCGGAAAAGTCGCGCGTCGTGCTCAGGGACGGGCAGTGGGTGACGCAGCATCAGCTGAGCGCGGTGGAAGTTGGCCGGGAGGTTGCTGAATTCCGACGCATCCCCAATCTCTTCGAGATCGTCTCGATCAACTACTGGAAGAAGAATTTTCAGTATCACCTCAACAAGAATACCCGCGCCTGGAAGGAGAGTTATCTCTCCGTGCCCGAAGGGCGGCAGCATGTACTCGACATCATCGATCTAAAGCTGCGCTATTCCGGTCTGGACGACAAGGAGATCGCTGCAATTCCTGTGGATCAAAAACTGGAGATGTCCGACGCCTTTTTCGGCGGCGGCCATGAGCTGATCGTGCCGCGGCGCCACTACATCGACGGGGCCGAGTACGACTCACAGCTGGCCTCTTCCGGCGAGCTCTCGCCCGAGGAGCACTTTCACTATTTCCAGTTTACCATCGAGGCGATGAATGAGGTTTATGCCAACAACCGTTACTGCCGCTATGTCGCGGTTTATCAGAACTGGCGCAAGGAGGCCGGGGCTTCGTTCGATCACCTTCACACCCAGATCGTCGGCCTGGATGAGTGGGGCGTCACTCTGGAGCGCGAACTCAAATTGATGGCGACCAACCGCAACATGTACAACGAGTACGCCGCCAATTTTGCCGCGCTTAACAATAATGTCATCGCCGAAAACGATTATGCCATGGCTTTCGTCGATCTGGGGCACCGCTATCCGACCATCGCCATCTATTCGAAAAGCGTCAACTGCCGGCCGCAGGAACATACTCCTGAGGAGCTGCGCGGCGTCAGTGATCTGGTCCATGCCGTGCATGCCGCCACCGGATCCCAGGTCTCCTGTAACGAGGAGTGGTATTACATGCCCAATGACAGCATTGTGCCCATCCCCTGGCACATCCTGATCAAGTGGCGTGTCAACATTGCCGCCGGCTTTGAAGGGGGGACCAAGATCTATGTCAATCCCATGTCTCTGAGCGAGCTGCGCGACAAGCTGGTGCCGCGTCTTTTTGATTTGCGCTATCAGGGCAAACTGGGTTCACTCCAGATCGCCGAAGAGTGCCCGGTAAAACCCAATTCGCTCAAGTACTATCATCGTCCACTGGAGTAGCCGCAGCAGTGCGCAGAGCAGGGGTTAAAACTGCGGGCGGCTGCCTGCTGCTGGCAGCTGTGGTGCTGACGGCGGGCTGCAAGACTCCTTTCAGCACGCGTGAGCCGGAAGAGCCGATTACCAGCCAGTCGACCTGGGTGCAGCCCACCTCTCCGGCCCTGGTGATGGTCAATCTGCGCACGGCCGTGGCAGAGCGCAACAGCCTCAACTATTTACGCTGTCTGGCTGATACCGGCCTGGTGCCGGTCTCCTTCGCCTACCAGCCGGAGTCGGCGGTCGGCGCAGCCAATCCCGGGCTCTTTCTGCGCTGGGACAAGGAGAGTGAACGCAATTTTCTCAACCAGCTTTTCGCCTTTCTGCCTTCGGACTCGGTCAGTTCGCTCAGCATGGCCCTCATCCGGGAGAGCACCTTTCAGGACTCGGTGATACTGGTGCAGGAGTATGTGCTGACAGTGGCTCACCGGCGGCAGCAGGAGGCGCCCAAGCAGATGCGGGGCCAGGCTGAATTCCGCCTGGTGCGTTCCAGCGAGGAGCTGTGGTATATTCGCGGTTGGGCTGACTACGCCACCGGCAGCCATCCGACCTGGAGTGCATTGCGCGCCTATTTTGGCAAATGAGCGAGGAATCGTCGATGGTGAGAGTGACTCATCGGGAAGGCCGCCGATAGCATGAAAAAAGAACAACGCAAGCGCCTGCAGTGGGCCCTGGCGACCCTGGCTGCGCTGATGCTGGCCATCCACGGCTACATTCTGCTGAAGGTTCCTTCCGACCGGGTGGAGGTGATCCCCGAACAGACCCGGCACGAGCCGGCCGGCCGCGAGGAAGCACCTGCCTCCCGGGCGGCCGAAAAGAAAACCGGACCATCCGCCGAGCCGCCGGCCGATCCGCGCGACCGCGCTTCGCAGAAAGAGGTGGAACAGGTGGGGGAGGCCCTGCGCAAGGCCCTCTCCTCCTTCCGTCTCACCACCCCGACGGTGCGCCGGAGCGGGGAGGACTATGCGGTCTCCATTCCGCATAACCTCAATATTCACCGGCTGCAGTTCGAATTGATGGAGCAGCTCGATGATGTCGACGGCAGGATCGTGCGGGCTGTCGAGGACCGCCGCAGAAACCGGATGGAGTATACCGTGGAGGTGGACGGCGACTGGGCCTGCCGTATTGTCCTGATGCAGCGCGAATCGATCTCCGCAATCTCCGGCCGCATGGCGATCATCGTCGATGACTTTGGCTATCAGCACAATGATCTGGTCCGCAAGTTTCTCTATTATCCCAAACCGCTGACTATCGCCATCCTGCCGGGGCATAAAGCGACGGGGGTGGTTGCGCGCGACGCCAAAGACGCCAACCGCGAGATTCTCGTCCATATGCCCATGGAGCCGCTCAACGAAAAGTATTCGGATGAGGGGTATACCCTGCTGGCGGGGCAGGATGCGGGTACGGTGCGTCTGAGGGTGCGCGCAGCGCTGGCGCAGATTCCGCATGCCATCGGCATCAACAATCACCAGGGCTCCAGGGTGACAACCGATCGTGCGATGATGAAGGCGGTAATGACCGAGCTGAAGCGCCAGGGGAAGGTTTTCGTCGACAGCCGCACCTCTTCGCAGAGTGTCGCGCTGCAGGTGGCCCGCGAGGTCGGAGTGAGCGCGGGCGCCAACCAGGTCTTTCTCGACGCCGAGGATAAGGAGAGTTTTATCGAGGGGCAGTTCGAAAAAGCGGCGGCGATCGCCGGAAAACAGGGCGAGGTCATCGCCATCTGCCATCTGCGCAAGCGAACTTTTCGAGTTCTGGAGAGGATGATCCCCAGGCTGGAACAGCAGGGGATCCGTTTTGTCTATCTCTCCGAAGTGCTTTAACGCCGGCGCCGCGGTGTGGCGCCCTGGTCAGTGAATCCCGCGCGGGAGCGGGCATCGGCCTTCCTGTTCACCTAATAAGAGGTCTCCCATGCCAAGATTATGTCTTTGTGTCAATCAGGTTGCGCAGCTGCGCAATATCAGCCGCAAGAAGGAGCCTGATCCCCTCCAGGTGGCCATGGCCGCCGAGCTGGCGGGCGTCGATGGCATCGTGGTGCAGCTGCGGGAAGATCGTTCGGACATCAGCGACCGCGACCTGCGGCTCCTGAAAGAGGTGGTCAAGAGCCATCTGAATCTGGCCATCCCCATGCAGGAGGAGATGATAAAGAAGGCCCTGCAGCTGCTGCCCGATATGGTGACCCTGCTGCCGGTGCTCCAGCCGGGTGAAGGGGACGAACACGCGATGAATGTGGAGGGCAATCTCGACTATTTCGAGGAGGTCGCGGCGGCCCTGCGCGCCAACAATATCGTGGTCAGTGCGCTCGTGGCGGCGGATCCGGCGCAGATCCGCGCTGCGGCTCGGGCGGGGGCCGATTATGTACAGTTCAATACCACCGCTCTCTCCTCGGTGGAGGATCTCGGCACCCTCACCGAGCAGCTGGAGCGTCTGCGCGCCGTCGCTTCTGCGGCGAACAAACTGGGCCTGGGAGTAGCCGCCGGCCGCGGTCTGGGCTATCAGCACATGCGCGACATGGCCGGCATCCCACTCATCGAAGAGATCAACGTCGGCCGCTCCATCCTTGCCCGCAGCATGCTGGTAGGCGTAGAACGCGCGATCGGAACTATGAAAAATCAACTCGAACACCGTTAGGCGGACAAAATGGAAAAAAAACTCCTCTCTCTCTTTCCTGAATTCGGTCTCATCCGGGAGGCCGGGTTGCGCGACCAGACCCTCGCCTGCTGGATGGAGGCGCTGCAGCTCGGCGGCTGGCAGGTCGAGGATCTCGATCTGATCCCCTTCACCCTGCTCATCCCCGACTGCAAGGTCAGCTTTCGCACCCATGTCCAGGCGGTAACCCAGACCGCCATCGCTTCGGCCAATATCCTGGCCAGACACTACGCCCCCTATTACACGCTCTCGATGGATCTCATCGTCAGCGGCGGCCTGCTGCACGACATCGGCAAGCTCCTCGAGTACCGGCGCGTGGAGGGCAAATTCGTGAAGAGCAGCAACGGCAAGCTGCTGCGCCACCCCTTCAGCGGCGCCAATCTGGCGGCAAAGCATCAGCTGCCGGATGAGATCGTCCATATCATCGCCGTCCATGCCAAAGAGGGCGACGGCGGCTACCGTACGCCGGAGGCGGTCATCGTTCATCATGCCGACTTTATGAATTTCGAGCCCCTCAAGGGTTGAACCCGGAACTCCCTTCATGGGCCGGCGTACCGGCCCGGGCAGGGAGCCGTAGATGAATTGAGGTTTTATGGATTTCCCTGCTGAACCTTTCCGGATCAAGGTCGTCGAACCCCTGCGTCGGACCACCCGCGAGGAGCGCGACCAGCTCATCCGTGAAGCGGGATTCAATGTGTTCGGGCTCCCCGCTGCGAGTGTCTACGTCGATCTGCTCACTGACAGCGGCACTTCGGCGATGAGCGACCATCAGTGGGCCGGGATAATGATGGGTGACGAATCCTACGCCGGCAGCAAAAATTATTACCATTTCGAGGAGACCATCCACTCCCTCTTCGGCTTCCGGCATGTCATTCCCACCCACCAGGGACGCGCCGCCGAGAACCTGCTCTTTTCCATCGCCCTCAAGGATGGCGATCTGGTGCCCAATAACATCCATTTCGATACCACGCGCGCCAATGTTCTTCACAAGCGGGGCGTGCCCCTTGACCTGGTCATCGATGAAGCGATGTTCCCGGAGAAGGAGCATCCCTTCAAGGGGAACATGGATCCGGCCAAACTGGAGAGGGCGTTCCAGGTGCATGGCCCCGGCAAGATTCCTCTGGTGATGATCACCGTGACCAACAACAGCGCGGGCGGGCAGCCCGTATCAATGGAAAATGTCCGCCAGGTGAGCGCCATCGCCAGGAAATACAAAACCCCCTTCATCATCGATGCCTGCCGCTACGCCGAGAACTGTTATTTCATCAAGGAGCGCGAGGCGGGCTATGGCGGCAAGAGTCTCACCGAGATCGCCCGCGAGCTCTTCTCTTATGCGGACGGCTGCACCATGAGCGCCAAGAAGGATGCCCTGGTCAACATCGGCGGATTTCTCGCGCTCAACGATGAGGAGTGGGCGGAGAAGGCGAAGAATCTGCTTATCCTGCTTGAGGGCTATCCCACGTATGGCGGTCTGGCCGGGCGTGATCTCGAAGCCATCGCCCGCGGACTGGTGGAGGGGCTGGACGAGGCCTATCTCGCCTACCGGATCGGCCAGGTGCGCGCTCTGGGTGATCGGCTCGAGCGGGCGGGCGTGCCTTTTGTCAAGCCCGCAGGCGGGCATGCCATCTTTCTCAACGGCGGTGCGATTTTGCCGCATATCCCGCGGGAAAACTATCCGGCCCAGGCCCTGGTGGTGGCGCTCTACCGGGAAGCCGGCATCCGCGCCGTCGAGATCGGCGGCCTGATGTTCGGTGAGAAGGAGGCCGACGGCAGCGAGAAATATCCCACCCTGGAGCTGGTCCGTCTGGCCATTCCGCGGCGGGTCTACACCTCCCTGCATCTCGCCTATGTGGCGGATGCGGTCATCGAGATCTACCGCAACCGGGAAAAGATCAAGGGGCTGCGCCTGGTGCACGAAGCGGCGCTGCTGCGCCATTTCACCGCGCGGCTCGAGGAGGTCGAGTGATCGAAGCACTGCTCTTCGATTTTGACGGAGTGATCTCCAACTCGATCGACATCCATTTCCAGGGCTGGCAGGTGGTGCTGCCTCCGCTCGGGGTCCAACCGGACCCTCTGGTTCTGCGCAGCCATGAGGGGGAGCCGGCCTGGCGCATCGCTCTGGAGATGTGCGCCGCCGCCGGCAAGCCGGTTGGTGAAGAGGAAGCGCGCCGGCTCGCGGAACTCAAGAACAGCTGGTTCCGCGGGCAGCCGAAACCGGAGCTTTACGCGGGTGTGGTGGAGATCCTCGATTTTGCCCATCGCGCCGGGATCCGGACGGCGGTGGTGACCGGGACGAACCGGCAGAACCTGCACCATGTTCTGGGGGAGACGAGCGCGCGGTTCGATGCCCTTTTCTGCGAAGGGGACTATGCGCGGCCCAAGCCGCATCCCGATCCCTATCTGTCGGCTGTGGCTTATTTCGGTTTGCCGCACGCGGCCTGTGTGGTGGTCGAGAATGCGCCGATGGGCATCCGCGCCGCCAGCGGTGCCGGGCTTTACTGCGTCGCTTTGCAAACGACCCTCGCCCCCGGCTATCTTCAGCAGGCCGATCTGATCCTGCCCGATCATGCCGCTCTGCTGGGGTGGCTGGAATCCGGGCCAAAAATTGCTTGACTAATTTGATTTTTGTGTTTATTTTATAATATCTTATTGAATCGACAAGGAGTACGCCTATTTGCCTTCGTTAAAGATTTTTATTGTGTGATTTTCCATAGTGATTTCTTTGACGAATGGTTAAGGCGCTTTTTTAAACTTGTCCGAATGAAGCCGGGTGAAGTGCGCGCACCATCGTCGCCCGGGTCATTCGGATTTTTTTTTAACCTACAGGGATTATCATGCGTCGATTGATCTTGCTCTCTCTGCCCCTGCTAATCCTGGCGGGCTGCGGCAAGCGTGAACTGCCCACTCCGCCCGCACGCGAAGAGGTGGTGCTGGGGGAGGCCACACTGCCTGAAGTGCTGGGGCCGCAGCTGCTCTACCGGGTCGAAATCGCCGCGTCGGGCGGAGTGGATTCAGTCCTGCTGGAGGCGGTACCAGGTGGAACCAGCGCAGCTGAACAGCGTTTCTATCTCTACGACGACGGGGGGGCACGCCATGCCGGCGACGGAGATGTGGTGGCCTTTGACAACATCTTCACGCAGCGGATCCTCTGGCAGCCGGTCATTCCCGGCTTCCGGGAGTACGAGCTGCGCTTTCAGGCCAGCCGGGACGGCCGGGCTGTGGGAGAGCCGCTGATCCTGACGCGCAACTCAGGCGACCTGCGCGCGCCGGTCGTTGAGCAGAACATCCTCCCTGACACCCTTCGCAGCGGTTTTGCCGGGAGCCTGCTCCTGCAGGCCGTGGTCGTCGATTCCAGCGGCCCCGGCGACGTCGCCCGCGTCGAGCTCACCGGCAGCGCCGAGGGCAAGGCTTCCTTCGACACCCTGCTCTACGATGACGGCTCCCATGGTGATCCGGCTGCCGGTGACAACATCTTTTCACTGGCGGTGGATCGCACCTTTGGCGCCCGTAAAAGCGGCGCCTACACAATCAGGATTGTGGCCGTGGACAAATCCGGCCAGCGCAGCCCTGCCCGGAGCGCCCTGCTGGTCATCGTCAACGGCGCGCCGCTCCTGACCGAGCTCACCGCTCCGGCGGTGGTCCAGCGGCCGGCCGCGGGTTCTTCCAGCCACCTGGTCTCGGTGCGGATCGATGAACCGCAGGGCCTGCCGGATATCAACCGGGTTCTCCTGCGCGCCTATAATCCGGACGGCAGCGGTTTTAACAATAACCCCTTCGTGATGTATGACAATGGTCTGGCGCTCGACATCAGCCGCTGGGACCTGGGCTATCGCGGCGATCTGACGGCGAAGGACGGCGTCTATTCGATGACGGTTATCTTCGACCCTTCCAAACCGCTCGGGGTCTACCGGCTAACCCTCGTCGCCGAGGACTGGGCCGGCAATCAAAGCGAGCTGCTGACCCATACGATCACACTAACTGATGAGACGGTTGCACGATGAAAATGAGAAGATTTTGGCTCATCGCCCTGCTGGCGCCTGCGGCCCTCGGCGCGGGTGTGATCACCACCCACCGTATTTCGGGAGCCCTCCCGAAGAGCGGCCTGGCGGGCAACGGCATCACCGATATCGCCCGCAGCGGCGGGCATCTCTGGCTGGGGACCGGCAACGGCCTGAGCCGGCTGGACCTGGCTACCGGTCAATTCGTCAGCTATACTCCAGCGCAAGGACTGGGTCATGGCAGTGTCGCAGCGCTCTGGGCTCACGGCGACACCGTCATCGTCGCCACTGCGACCGATACAGTCACCGCCGCCGATCCCGCAGCGCTGCCCAAGGGGACTGGCATCAGCTTTTCCTTCGACAGCGGCGAAACCTGGCGCCACTCCCCGCAGCCGGGTCCCACTCCGATTCAGAACCTCACCTACGACATCGCCGTCAACGCCAGCACGGTCTGGATCGTCTCCTACGGCGGCGGTGTGCTCAAATCCCCGGACTGGGGGCTGAGCTGGGTGGAGGCGGCGCCGGACACCTTCAACTTTGACCCTTACGGCAAGTACAACCATCGCGGATTCTCCGCGGCCGCCGCCGGCGGTGCGCTCTGGATCGGCACGGCCGAGGGGGTCAACAAGAGCACGGATAACGGCGCGACCTGGCGGAATCTGACCCACGTCAGCCAGCCGGAACCCATTTCGGGTAATTTTGTCGTCGCCCTGGGCTGCCAGCAGACAGGCGGCCGGGATATCATCTGGGGAGCCACCTGGGTCGCCGAGGGCGAGACGGAATATAACGCGGTCTCGCGCTCGCTGGACGGCGGCCTCACCTGGAAGACCTTTTTGCGCGATGAAAAGGCGCACAACTTTGCCTTTGATGATTCGGTCGTCTATGTGGCCGCGGACAACGGCCTGTTTGTGTCGAACGATCTGGGTGAGAGCTGGTACCTCTACCCGCCCATGCGGGATGCCCGTGACGGCGAACGCGTCCTCGGCACCGAGGCCTATTCCGCCTATGCGCAGGACGGCACGCTCTGGGCGGGGATGGCCGACGGCCTGGCCCGCACCTCCGACAACGGCTTCACCTGGGAGATCTATCGCGCCTTTGTGCCCACGGGCAGGGGCGGTGAAAAGCGCACCTATGCCTATCCCAATCCCTTCTCGCCGATGCGGCAGAACCAGATCGGGGGGGACGGCTATGTCCGCTTCCAGTACAACACCAGGGCGGCGGCCCGGGTGACGGTCAAGGTCTTCGATTTTGCCATGGAATTGGTCGCCACGGTTATCGATGGCGAGTATCGCACTGGTCCCGCCGAATGCGCCGAGCTCTGGAACGGCCGCAACGATTATGGCGACCTGGTGGCCAACGGCGCCTATTTCTACAGCCTCGAGATCGAGGGCGACGGCACCTACTGGGGCAAGGTGTTGATCATTAACTAGACTGGTCAGGATTGAGGAACTTTATGAAGAGATTTGGCATGATCGCCCTCCTGCTGCTCATGGTGGTGCAAGGTGCGGCGGCTTCGGAGGGTGATGGTGGATATGCGGGGGCTTTTCTGCGTATGGGCATCGGCGCCCGGGCCAAGGCCATGGGTGACGCCTTTTCCGCCGTGCCGGAGGATGCCTTTGCCGGGGTCTACAATCCGGCCCTGCTGCCGCATCTGCCCGGCCGTCAGGCGGCTCTCTCTTACGCCTTTCTGCCGCTCGACCGCAAGCTCGATTTCATCGGCTATGCCCAGCCGCTCCGGCCCAAATCGGATGACGGGGAGGAGCACAATCCCCTGCGCGCCGGTTTCGGCCTGGCCTGGATCCACGCCGGTGTCGATGAGATCGATGGCCGCGATCTGGCCGGCAACCCGACCGGTGAGTACTCTTTCTCCGAGAATGCCTTTTTCCTCTCTTTCGCCTTGAGTCCCGCCGAAAAGATCTCGGTCGGCGTCAATGGCAAGATCCTCTACGCCAGAATGCCCGGCATCAACAATGACGAATCCGCCGTCACTTCGATGGGACTGGGAGTCGATTTCGGCGCCTATTATGCGCCGTTCAAGGCGCTCAGCCTGGGGCTGGTCCTGCGGGACAATCTCTCCAAATATACATGGAACACCGAGAAGGTGTGGGAGCGCGGCACCAGTGTCAATGACCGGTTCCCGCGCACGCTGCGTCTGGCCGTGGCTTACCGCCCCCCGGTGCAGTGGCTGCTGCTGACCGCAGAGACCGAGGATGCCAAGGAACAGAATCCGCGCTACCATTTCGGGGCGGAGGCCGCCCTGCCGGCGGTCGGCGCGCTGCGCGCCGGTCTGGATGATGGACAGCTCACCTTCGGACTCGGCTGCAACCTGCAGGTGTACGGCAAAACGATGGCGCTCAATTACGCCTATGCCGCGCCGGGCGACGGCCCGCGGGCGGATCATATCTTTGCGTGGCATGTGAGTTTTTAAATACAACAGAAAAATGGACGGGATTGGATGATGAGATTCAAGACTGAAATAGCGGCGATGGTGCTCCTGCTTATGCTTGCGGGGGCTGCGGTGGTGAGGGGGCAGTGGGAGAGTGGATTTGCAGTGCTGCAGATCGGCGCCGGCGCCCGGGCTTCCGCCATGGGAGAGGCTTTCACCGCGGTGCCGGGAGATGCGGCCGCCTCTTTCTGGAATCCGGCGGGTGCTGCTGCGGTGACCTCGTTCCAGGCCCATCTGGCCCACAATGAATGGATCCAGGATGTGAGCCACGATGCTGCGGCCGTGCTCTTTCCGGCCAGGCTGCTTAATTTCGGCCTGCACGCTGTCGTTGTCACGGTGCCGGGCATCGAGCAGCGCCTCTATCCGACCGAGGATCCCCTGAGCACTTTTTCGGCCCATGACGTTGTGATTGGCGCCACTCTTGCCCGACGCCTGGGGGAGAATCTGGCGCTCGGGCTCAATCTGCGCTATCTCAACGAAAAGATCTATACCGAGAGCGCCAGCGGTTTCAGTCTCGACCTGGGCGCGCACTACCGGACGCCGCTGCCGGGGATGACCGCCGGAGTGGTCGTGCAGCACCTGGGCGCCACGCGGGACATGGCGGAAGAAGAGGTCACCCTGCCGCGTACGCTGCGGGCGGGGTTCGCCTATACCCTGCCTTTCGGCATGGAAGAGGCGCCGTGGCTGGTAAGCGCAGAATACGTCTCCACCCGCCATCAGACGGGGCATCTGCATGTCGGCGCCGAGATCAGGCCGCTGGAGATGCTGGCACTGAGGGCGGGTTATCAGACGGGCTATGAATCGCGGGACTTTAGCGCCGGGTTTGGCCTGCATGCGGGCCGGTTCTGGATCGACTATGCCTTTGTCCCCTTTCAGGAAGAGCTGGGGCGGGCGCACCGTTTTTCATTATCCATCGGTTCCTGATCTTTTTTCACTTGCTTCATCATGGAAAATTAAGTAAACTAGAATTTTATACTATCCCTCAAACAACAACTGGATAATCAAAAGGACGCGAACGATGGCGAAGTACAAAATTGCGCTGCTGCCGGGCGACGGGATCGGCAAGGATGTCATGGATGCCGCACAAATCGTCCTGGACAAGCTGGGTCTGGATGCGGAGTACACGCATGGTGACATCGGCTGGGAGTTCTGGTGTCAGGAGGGCGATCCCCTGCCCAAGCGGACGACTGAATTGCTCAGAAATACCGACTGCGCCCTTTTCGGCGCCATCACCTCCAAACCCAAGGAAGAGGCCGAGGCTGAACTGGCTCCGGAACTGAAGGGCAAGGGTTTTGTCTATGCCAGTCCGATCGTCCGGCTGCGGCAGGAGTTCAATCTGCGCACCAACCTGCGGCCATGCAAAGCCTACAAAGGCAATCCCCTCAATTTCCGCGATGATATCGATATCGTCGTCTTTCGTGAAAACACCGAAGATCTTTATGCCGGGGTTGAGTTTCACCCCCTGCCGGGGGAGGTGATGGAGACCCTGGTCAAGCACAACAAAAAGATGAAGCGCTTTGAATCGGTCCCGCTTGAGGACATCGCGGTTTCCCTGCGCATCAACACCCGTCAGGGCTGCCGAAATATTATCCGCGACGCCTTTGAATATGCCAAAAAGTACGGCTATAAAACAGTGACCGTCGTGGAAAAGCCCAACGTGGTGCGCGAGACCAGCGGCCTGATGGTGCGCGAGGCGCGCAAGATCGCCGCGGAGTATCCCGGCATTACCCTCTGGGAGGCGAACATTGACGCCATGTGCATGTGGCTGATCAAGAATCCCCAGGATTACGGGGTGCTGGTCACCACCAATCTTTTCGGCGACATCATCTCCGATCTCTGTGCGCAGTTGATCGGCGGACTGGGATTCAGCTCCAGCGGCAATATCGGCGACAACTATGCCGTTTTTGAGCCGACGCATGGTTCGGCGCCGAAATACGCCGGGCAGTACAAGGTCAATCCTATGGCGATGCTCTTCACGGTCAAGCTGATGCTCGACTGGCTCGGTGAGAACGGGATGGCGGAGCGGCTGGAAAAGGCCTGCGCGGAGGTGATTGCCGAAGCGATGGTGCGCACCTATGATATGGGCGGCACGAGCACAAGTCTCGACGTTGCCCGCGCCGTCGCCGCCCGGCTGTAATCCATGCCGGTAGAGGAGCGCTGAGGCCGGAACAGCCGGCCTCTTCCTCCAAAGGGGTGGGGTGGAACATGTTTCAGCATGAGAAGAAATGAGCAAAATGAACAAAAACATCCTCCGTTTTTTACTCCTGGCGAGCATCGTCCTGGTGATCGGTATCGCCTTTACGCGCATCGGCCATAATGAAGCCTACACGCAGGAGAATATTCGCTCCGAGCTCGACCGGTTTGTCGAGGTCTTTGCCTATGTCAAGCGCTACTACGTCGAGCCGGTGGAGAGCGACAAGCTGATCACCGGGGCGATCGAGGGGCTGCTGGCCAAACTGGATCCCCATTCGGTCTATATTCCCAAGAAGAGCATGGAGAGGGTGACCGAGCAGTTCGAGGGCTCTTTTGAGGGCATCGGCATCGAATTTATCATCCTTAACAAGATCCTCACCGTGGTTTCGCCGATCCCCGGCGGGCCCTCGGAGGCCATCGGCGTTCAACCGGGCGATCAGATCATTCAGATCGACGGCTCCTCCTCCTACGGCATCACCGAGGAACAGGTTTTTAAAAAGCTGCGCGGACCCAAGGGGAGCAAGGTCAAGGTCATGATCGCCCGCACCGGACTTGCGGAGCCCTTCGAGGTGGAGATTATCCGCGACAAGATCCCGATCAACAGCCTCTATGCCTCTTTCATGCTCGACGATGGCAAAACCGGCTACATCTGGCTGGCTCGTTTCGCCAAGACAACCTCTGACGAGCTTGAAACCGCCCTGAAGGAGCTGCGCAGTCAGGGCATGAAGCAGCTTATCTTCGATCTGCGCTCCAACTCGGGCGGGCTGCTGGAGCAGGCGGTCGAGGTGGCCGACAAGTTTATTCCCAGCGGACAAAAGCTGGTCTACACCCGCGGCCGGCTCAGTGGCGCGGACGACGATTACTACTCCACCAGCGGCAGTGATCAGCCGATGATGCCGATGATTGTGATGATCAACCACGGCTCGGCCAGCGCCTCGGAGATCGTCGCCGGCGCGGTCCAGGATCTCGACCGCGGCCTGGTGGCCGGACAGACCAGTTTTGGCAAGGGGCTGGTCCAGAACCAGATCGGCCTCAAGGATGGATCGGCCCTGCGCCTGACCGTCGCCCGCTACTACACACCGAGCGGACGCCTGATCCAGCGGCCCTACGATGACGGGCTGGCCGATTACTACGCCGAGGCCTACGACGACGAGGACGAGAATGCAGATCAGGCCGCGGCGGATTCCGGGCGCGCCGTCTACAGCACCCGCGCCGGCCGCAAGGTCTTCGGCGGAGGCGGCATAACGCCGGACAGCTCTATCAAGGCGGAGCGGATCACCCGCTTCACCAATGCCCTCTTCGGCAGCCGCATCTTCTTTGAACTTGGCTCCCGCTACGGCAGCGCCCTGCGCGGCCGCTATGCCGGTTTTGAGGCCTTTCGTGCGAATTACCGCGTCGGCGATGAACTCCTGCCGGACCTCAAGGAACTGCTCAAGAAGAACAAGATCGAGTTCAGCCAGGAAGCCTATGAGCAGGACGAGGCCTATATCAAGTCCATGGTCAAGGCCGAGGTGGCCCGTTCCCTCTATGACAGCAAGCGTTATTATCAGATCATCCGCGGCGAGGATCCCGAGCTGGTCGCCGCGCAGGCCCTGATGCCCCAGGCGCAGCGGATACTACGGCAGGGCGGGTGGTGAGAAATGGCTGACAGGCCGCTGCAGCTGCGGGGAGGGTCCTGGCTCCGGCCCGGTTTCCTGCTCGCTCTGGCTTCGCTCCTGTTTCATGCCGCCTGTTTCAATCCATTCGCGCCCGCACTGGAGCGCAACGCCGGCAACGGCCTGCGTATCACCGGGCAGTCGACTCCGGCAGAGGTGCTGGACAATTTTGTCTATGCCTACACTCTCAAGGATTCCCTGGTCTATGACGGCCTGCTCGACAGTTCGTTTGTCTTCGTCTACTTCGATCCCAATCTGGGCTCCTCCGGCCTCTACGCCTCCTGGAACCGGGATGTGGAGCTCCGGACGACGGGCCGCCTTTTCCGCAATTTCGAAACCCTTACCCTGATCTGGGATTCGACCATCTATGAGACGCAGGACGGCACCAGCGCGGAGCTGGCCAAAACCCTGCATCTGCATCTTTTCGGCAGCAGGGGTGAATTCAATCTCACCGGTAACGCCATCTTCAACATGCGCAAGAGCAGCTATGATCAGAAGTGGCGCATCACGCGCTGGAAAGATGAATCACAAATGTAGCGGCCGGGGCGGCTGCGAAAAACTCATTGACTTATTGGTACTATATTTAGTATTTTTAATGACGGGGGAGAGGGTGGACATGGTGACAGATGGGTCAATCCGCACAATTATGGGACCGCTGTGATCACAGACGAGCAAAAAAAGCGATTCGAAGAGATCGCCTTCGAGTTTATGGACTCCCTTTACAGTACAGCCCTGCGCATGACTCGCAATACAGCGGAGGCGGAAGACCTCGTTCAGGATACCTATCTGCGCGCCTACCGTTTTTTCGGCAAGTTCGAGGAGGGGACCAATTTCAAGGCCTGGATTTTCAAGATCCTCACCAACACCTTCATCAACAAGTACCGTAAAAAAATCCGGACCCCGCAGCAGGTGCAGCTGGATAAAGTCGAATTCGGCCTTGAGAGCGAGGATGAGCAAAAAGCGCTCAAGGAATGGGAAGGATTCAACGAGTCCAATTATGAGGAACTTTTCGACGACGACATCAAGGCCGCTCTGGCGCAGCTCTCCGATGAATTCCGCATGGTGATTTTGCTTGCGGATGTCGAGGGTTTCGCCTACAAGGAGATCGCCGACATCATCGATCGTCCGATCGGCACAGTGATGTCGCGCCTCTTTCGCGGCCGCCGCATGCTGCAAAAAGTTCTGGAAAAATACGCCCGCAACGAGGGCTATATCCGTTCAAGCAAGGCAATCAATTGATCTGGAATACCTATGAATAGAATTGTTGTTCTTTCTCTCGTTTTGCTCATCGGTGCGGGTGGACTTGCCGCCCAGGGTTTTGTCGAGCCGGAGGTCCTCACTGCTCAGGCTTTGCTCTCCCAGCGGCAGGCAGTGCCCGGTTCCGGGATCGAGGCCGTCGTCGTGGTTAAAATCGTGCCCGGCCTGCATATTAATTCCCACACCCCAGCCGAGGATTTTCTCATCCCCACCCGGCTGCAGTTCCTCCCCTCTTCTGCCCTGAGTTTCGGCGAACCGCTTTATCCCCGTCCGCTTTTCAGGAAATTCGCCTTTTCCGAAAATGAGCTTTCCGTCTTCGAAGGTGAGGTAAAGATCCGCACGCGCGTGCAGGTGCTGGCACAGGCCGTTCCGGGCGCACTGCAGATCGAGGGCTCGCTCACCTATCAGGGCTGCAACGAGAGCAGCTGTTTCTCGCCCGGCGAGAAAAAATTTATCCTGCCCCTCGAGATCGTCGCAGCGGGCACGGCCGTGGAACGGGACACTTCAGCTCTCTTTGCTGAGAGCGAACAGGCTTCCGGCGCTGCAAATCCGCCTGAGCCGGCCCCCGGGGAGGGCGGCCTTCAGCTCACCCAGGACGAGAAACGCGCGATGGAGATCCTCGAGCACGGGCTTTTATACGCCGTCGCCGCCTTTCTGCTCATCGGTCTGGCGCTCAATTTGACCCCCTGTGTCTATCCGATCATACCGCTGACGGTCAGTTATTTCGGCGGCCAGAGCCGCCGCAGCCGGGGCTCGAGCTTTGTCAGTGCGCTCTTTTATCTGATCGGCATCGCCCTCTCCTTCGCGCTGCTGGGGGTGCTCTCCGGACTGGCCGGCAAACAGTGGGGATTCCTTTTTCAGAGTCCCTGGTTTGTCGCAGTTGTCGCCACCATTATACTGCTGATGGCCGCGAGCATGTTCGGGGCTTTTGAGATCAGTGTGCCCACCGGCCTGCTCACCCGCTTCGGCAGCGCTCGCGAGGGTGTGTTGGGAGCCCTGATCATGGGGCTGACGGTTGGTGTGATCATCGCACCCTGCGCGGCGGGGATTATCATCGGCCTGGTCGGCCTGGTTGCGAAACTGGGGCTGGTGGCCAAGGGTGGCCTGCTCTTTTTCGCCATGGGCATCGGGTTGGGTCTGCCCTATCTTGTGCTGGCGACCTTTTCCGGGCTGCTCAACCGTCTGCCGCAGTCGGGAATGTGGATGCTCTGGGTCAAAAAGTTCTTCGGTTTTTTGCTGATCGGCGTGGCAATCTATTTCATCACCCCGCAGCTCGATATGATCTATGACAAGCTGCTCTTCCTGCTGGGACTCCTCGGAGTCATCAGCGGCCTGCTGCTGGGCTTCATCGGTCATGAGCAGCAGAGCAAGGGCTTCAATCTCTTCCGGCGTCTCCTCGGGGGTCTGCTGATCCTTCTGGGGCTGTACTGGCTCAATGAGGCCATTCACTCCAGGCCGTCGGAGCTGCCCTGGGTGCACTACACCGGCCAGAGCGTCGCGGAACTCACCGCGGAGGGCAAGCCGGTCTTTGTCGATTTTTACGCGGACTGGTGCGCCCCATGCAAACAGCTCGACAAAGAGACTTTTTCGGACAGCCGGGTACAGGAGCAGTTCGCGGCCTTTACTATCCTCAAGGTCGACTGCACCAAGCCGGATGCAAAGACCAGGGCTTTCATGGAGCGGTTCGCAGTAACCGGCATGCCGACGCTGCTGTTCCTGACGCCTGCGGGGGAAGAGATCGATGAATTGCGTGAAGTGGGGTTTGTCTCTCCCGAGAAATTTCTTGCCAGTTTGCAGCGGGCCCTGCAGGCCCGATGACAGGCTCCCCGGAGGGCGCTGCCGGCGCCCTCCGCAGGACTCTCCTTGATTTCTCCCTGATATTCATTGTTTGTTATCCAAATATCGGCCAAAGGCATTTGTCGGCTGGTTGAGTGAGGCCTTTCCTGTGGAATTGAAAAAGGTAAAATTTATCTATAATCCCAAATCCGGGCTCGTGCGCACTCCGCGGATCATCCGCCGGGCGATCGAGATAGTGCTCGCCGATGCCCCGTTCGAGTATGATTTCGCCGAGACTGAATACCGGGGTCATGCCCATGAACTGGCCCGGCGCGCGGCGGAGGAGGGGTATGACGCGGTAGTCGCCATCGGCGGCGACGGGACCGCCAACGAAGTGGGTTCGGCGCTGCTCTATACCAATACCGCTCTCGCGATCATCCCGGTCGGTTCCGGCAACGGACTGGCGCGCGGATTGTCCATTCCGATCGCGATCCGGCGTGCGGCCAGGCTGCTGCTGACCGGGCGGGTCCGGACTATCGATGCCGGGACCATAGAAGATCGCAATTTCTTCATTGTCACCGGCCTTGGCTTCGACGCCCTGGTCGGCAAGCTTTTCGACGACCGTAGCCTGCGCGGTCCCCTGCCCTATTTCTACATCGGCGTGCGCGAATTCCTCTTTTTCCGGCCGGAAACTTTCAAACTCGAGTTCGACGGCCGCACGATAGTGCGTTCCGCACTCCTGGTGACTATTGCAAATACCACGCAATGGGGGCTGGGTGTCATCATATCGCCCAACGCCAGGCCGGACGACGGTCTGCTGGATGTCTGCATCATCCGGCGAATCACCCTGCTGCGGGCGCTCATCCACCTGCCCAAGCTTTTCACCGGCAAGATCGACAAGGTCCGGGAATATGAGCGCTACCAGACCACCTCACTGCGCATCTCGAGAAACAAGCCCGGCCCCTTCCATGTCGACGGTGAGCCGGTCGATGCCGGGCACACTGTGCAGGTCGGCATCAATCCCCAGGCCCTGAAAGTGATCGTCCCCTCCCGTAAAACCAGACCGTTGACGGTGCGTGCGATTTCGCAGGCCCGCCGGCTGCAAAGGGCGCTGCTCAATCCCTGAGCGCGGTTCCGGAGAGATCGGCCGCGTCACCATCTCTTCCGCGCCATCCCCATGGCCAGCCCGTTTCATCGCTCCACCGGAGCGCCTCCCGCCAGGGATTTTTTATCATAGCCCGGCGGAAGGGTGAAACTTTTTTCAAATTCAGGAGTCTGATAAGTAAACAGAGTGATCATGGCCGCGGCGAGGTTTATTATGCATTGGCTGCAAAAAAGTGCGATGGCCTTTTTCGTCCTCTCTCTTTCAAGCCTCATCTTTTTCATCCTGGTCAGCGACAGACAAACCCGCAACAGCGTACTGCGCCCGACGCTGGAACTTCTCGGCGAGCAGCTTTTCGCCGCGGTGGGGGATGAAATCGGTAAGGAACAGCTGCGCGCCGATTATCGGGAGTTCATGCGTGAGGCCGAGGAGCAGGCGATCGATTCGGCAAAGGTTGAAAAGATCGCCGTTGAAATTCTCAACCTGAGCCGCCGGGATTCACTCATCTCTTCGCGCGACGCCCTTCTTATTCTGGCCAAGGCGCAGCAGACGGCTGCCGCGGTCGCCCCTCCGCCCGGATATAAGGTGCCCGCTGCACTCGACCCGAGTCATGAACAGCGCACTCCCTGGGCCAGACCCTCCCACCCGGCCACCTGGTCGAAAGAAGAGATGGCCGCGCGGCTGAAAGCGATGCATGAATTCCAGCGCCAGATGGACCGCCTCAACAAGGAATTGGCCCAGCACAAGAGTCTTGAGCAGCGCTATCGCTTTCAGCAGACGGACAGTGGCATGCGGGTTCTGGTCGATGTTCAGCTGCGTGATGCCCTTGCCGTGCGCGACACGCTTCTGTGGGCCCAGCTGCGCGATCTGGAGAAAAAACAGTGGCTCAAGTGGGGCTGGCCTCCTCCCCCGCCGCAGCCACGGTCAGATCGCTCTCCCTCCTTGCCGGAACACTGAGCCGCCTTTTTCAGGACGCCACCTTTTATTCTTCCCGTGCAGAAATATCTTGGATAATTTCCCTGTATTTCATAATATCTGATCACTCCCCAAACGGAGAGTGTGCTCATCCTTCCGCTTTTACCCAATCTGGTGCCGCGAACTGAGGGGACCTTTCATGCTCCATTCTGCACAATTGCGCATGCAGGCGATACGGGATCAGCTTGCGCAGATAGCACCCGGCGATGATGCACTCATGCGCCGCCTCAATCTTGTGCAGCTCGACCTTCTCCTCACCCATCTCTTCGAGATCGATTACGATCCCCCCCGGTATGTAAAAAAATTCTCCTCCCTGCTGGGGGAGCAGCTGGAGCTTATCCAGGCCTGTCTGCTGCTTTCACAGCAGCCTTACGCAAAACGGCAGATCTACCACCTGCACTCCAAGGGCTGCAAACCGGCTCTTGCCGCCGACACCATCGTTCAGCAGTGCAGCCGCAGGCGAAAAACGCCTGTTGTGCGGAAGCTGCAGGCCGGGGATGACATGGCTTGCGGCATGGAGGGACCCTCCCAGTATCTCATGATCGTCCCCGTCGCTTCCGGCGAGCGCAGTGATACCCGGCTTGGCCATCTATTATTCTGGTTTAAATGCGACAAACGCTTCACTGATTATGACCGGATCATCCAGCGTTTTGCGCGCCTGCTCGCCGAGTCGATGGTCAAACGGAGGCTGGACAAGGTGCGCGACCAGCTGGCTGCAGCCAACCGGTTCGAGAGCAATCAGATCAAGAAGGTCATTCAGAAATCTCTGACAGCCTTGCAGGCGGTCATGGGATGCGATTACTCGGTGGCCCTGGTGTTGAAACGCGCCATCACCGATCTGAACAATGATCCAGCGCGCGCGGGGGTGCAGAATTGGGAGGTGGTGACCGAGTACCTCAAGGGCAAGGCCCGGTTGGCCAAAAACCGCAGCAAGGCGACCGGACTGTGGATCGAGGAGAGTGAGGGATTGCTCGCCCTGGCGCTCGCGCATTGGCGGGAGGATCCCAAAAAGGCGAGGAAGGGGCTCACCTTCCATCAGCTGGAGCCGGGCGGAAGCGAATATCTCTGCGTCGAAACCGAGGAGAGGGGCTTAAGCCTGCGCGGCTGCGAGGATGAGATCTATGAGAGGACAGTCCACTATCTGCCACTGGTGCATGAGGGCAGTCTGATCGGCTATCTCAAGGCCTCCTACCGCAGCAAGACCCGTCTGACCGAGCTGGACCGAACCATCCTGATCAATTTCGCCGATTTCCTGGCTGAACGCATTCACAATTCATTCATCTACTCGCTCACCGTCGATCAGACCCGATTTCTGCAAAAGATCAAATCGATGTTTGAAGGCGCTGACCGGATGGAGGCGAGGAATTTTGCCGACCTCAGCCAGTTTCTCCTCGACCTCACCCAGATGATTTCCGAGACGACCCAGATCGACACGGTGGCGATCGGCTATCTCACCAAGGATGTGGATGGAGAGAAGGTGCTGCGTTTCCCTCATCCCCGCGGCTGGGATGAAAATGCCAGTCAGCACTTCCGAGAGCTGCCGGTGACCGATGGTCTGGCCGGGCTTGCCGTCCGGATGAAAAGGAATGTTTTTCTGGCGCCGGTGGAGGAGCCGCAAACTCCCTCCGATCCCGAACTGACGGTATACGTGGATGAGAGCCGTTCCCGCTTTGTCGATGTCCGCAAACATCCCAGCTATCTGAACCATGCCGGCTACCGCAAACTCTCCAGCTATTACATCAAGGTGCGCGAGGAGAAGGTCTACGCCAATTATATCTTTGTCATCGAATTCAAAAAGATCGTCCTCGGTGTCATCGATGTGGAGGTTGCGCAAAACAACTGGGACCTCTTCATGGGCATCGGCTATCTTCATTTTTTCCGGACACTGGCCAGCATGCTGGCGCTGCTCTTTTTCCGCGTCCGCCTCGCCGAAGAGCATACCCGCATGGTGCAGGCGGTCAAATGGCTGAGCGACGCGGTCTATATGTCGCCGACTTCGGTAGTCAAGACGATCCTCGCCATGCTGCAATCAATCTACGGTGTAGAAAAGGCCAAGATTATCCCCGGAGATCTCTTCAAGGATCCGATCGAGATCGATCTCCTTGAAGGCGGCGTCGAAAAATATGCCCATCTCTTTCTCGGATATGAGGCGGAGGAGATGCGGCGCTTCACCGTCCCCGGCGACCGTATCGACAACGAAAACCTCTTCCTGCTTGAATTCAAGAACCATCTCCAGAATACCAATGATTCCTTCATGTACATTCCCGATATCGAAGAGCATCAGCCTGACTATTTTGAAAAAAAGGTGGTGGATAAATTTGAACGGTTTCGCCGCCGGCCGCGCTTTTACAGCTACCTCGCCATACTGCTCGGCGACAAGAGCAGGAGTCTGGGGGTACTGGAGCTGGTGTCGCAGAAAGTGAATGCCTTTGACGAGCTGCTGATCGACCAGAGTTTTGTGGAGACCTGGACATCACAGATCAGCATGGCGCTGCGCTATGCCCTGCTGGAAGAGAAGCGCGAGGGGAGCACAGAGGCTCTTCAACAGGAGGAGAGGGCTCCGATCATCCTGCGGCAGGGCAAGGTTGTGCCCTTCATCGGGATTGAGGCGATAGAGCATGGTTGCGACCTTGTCGGCATTGGCCTCTCGATGGCAAAGCTGCGCGGCCAGATCGAATCCGCCGCGCTGACCTCTTCCGTTCCCATTCTTATTCAGGGGGAGAGCGGAACAGGCAAGGAACTGGTCGCCAAGGCCATCCATTGCCGCAGCGGCTGGGCCCAGGACCGTTTCATCACTCAGGACTGCGGGGCCTTCAGCCGTGAACTGGTCGAGGATGCCCTGTTTGGCCATGTCCGCGGCGCTTTCACCAGTGCGACGGAGGAACGCAAGGGGCTTTTTGAGTGCGCCCATGGCGGCACCCTCTTTCTCGATGAAATTTCCAATATGTCGCTTGAGCTGCAGGCCAAATTCCTGCGCGTGCTCGAGGATTCCCGCATCACACCCCTGGGCAGCAGCAAGAGCATCCAGGTGCAGGTGCAGATTCTGGCCGCGACCAACGCCAATCTGCAGGAAAAGATCCGCGCCAGAGAGTTCCGCCAGGATCTCTACTACCGGCTGGCGGCGATCACCATCTTTACCGTTCCCCTGCGAAAGCTGATCGAGGAAGAGCCCTCAAATCTCCTGCTGCTGATCAGCCATTTTGCGGCTATGGGTTTGATCCCTGCCTCCTTCACCGGTATTGCCAAAAAATCCCTCGAGGCCCTGATGGAGTTCGATTTTCCAGGCAATGTCCGTCAGCTGCGCAATCTTCTCAGTACGGCCGTCTATACCGCAAGAGACAGATCCGTTCTGGAGATTCCGGAGGAGGCTCTCGCTCCTGATCCCGAGGTCAGGCTGGAGGATGACAAGACGCATGCCCTGGAGGAGGTCGAGGATTTTATCCATAAATATCAGCGTATCGGCCGCTTTGGGCATTCCCCTGAGCAGGTAGTGGCCGGGATCCGGAGCGCCCTGCACTCCGGTAAGGATGATCTGGAGAAGATCAGCAATTTTATCGACGATTTCGGCACCATCGATGTGCCGCTCGCCGGAATGCTCGCCGGCGTCGGTCCCACCTGGGCGCGGCGCCTGCTAAAGGAGAGGCTTCGGCTCAAGCTTCATCCCCGCACCCCGCTCTATTTCCGCGAACTCCCCTGAATGCTTTCCTGATAAAAGTGCGCGCACTCATCCCGTAGTGTGCGCGCACTCCCCCGAATCCTCGCGTTAGCGCATTTTCGTCAGTTATTTATAAACTCTTTAATTTCAATTTTGTGATTGGTGCCGGCTGCGGCTGGCAAGTCTGGCACACTCTATGCATAAGCCAGGGCAGAGGAAGATGCTCGACCCCCGGAAAGGAGGGGTTATGGAAAATGAACTTTTACTCAAGCTCCTGGTGTTTGCAGGTTGTGCGGCTTTAGGTGGTTTTCTGGCGAGAGTGATTCTGCGGTCTGTCATGGCCGCTATCGTCGGATTCGGCATCTATGCCGTTCTGGTTCACGCGATGGGTGGGGCTGCGGCCAATGTGTCCTGCATGGTCGAATTGGCGGGCAACATCTGCGGTGCGGTCTATGGCTTCATCGAGGGGCTGGTGCATGCGCCTGGTGTCATCGGCCTGGTGATGGGGGTGATGGCCGGATTGCACCAGTGGAAAATCGACAGGGAGCGCGACCGGGGTATCGTTCGCTATCCCCGCTATCCATCGCCTGAATGATCACGCACAGGGGAGGTAATGTTCATTTGAGCAGAACGATGATGAAGGCAGCCAGGGAGAGGATGAGGGCGATGGCGGCGAGCCAGAGCAGGGCGGTGATGCGGGAGGCCATGAATTCCAGTCCTTCGGCCAGCCCCTGCTGCTGTTCAGCCATCTTTTTGACGAGTTCCGCCTGGATGCGCTCGTTTTCCTCGAGCTGTTCGACCCGCAGTGCCAGACCGCGCGGGGTGTCAGCGACTTCAATGGGAACGATGGATTCCCGTCGCGTGGCATTGAGAAGCCCTTTTGCGGTTTGCATGATGGCGGGCAGCATGGCGATCACCTGTTTCCAGGGAACGCGTGTCAGCAGTGTTCCGACGCCCATTTGAACTCCATTGTTAATTGAAGGTTCTCTATGATAATGAACCGTCGATGAGCGCAAGCCATCGGCGGTTTTTTTATTCTGCAGGCCCCCCACTCCTCAAGCTGCAGAAGATGCACATTTTTAGCTATTTTTCCAACAGAATTTTGCGTTTTTGCTTTGCAGGGAATTGTTTTGTATATTATTTCCGTTATCCAATCCAAAAGGACTAAAACCGAGGCAATGCCATGAAGCTGGTCGAATGTGTTCCCAATTTCAGTGAGGGCCGGGATGCGGCCAAGATTGAAAAGATCGCTGCGGCGATCCGCGCCACCGGGGGGGTGAAGCTGCTCGACGTCGATCCCGGCAAAGATACCAACCGCACGGTGATGACTTTTGTAGGCGAGCCGGCTGCGGTACTGGCGGCTGCGTTTGCCGCCATTTCTGAGGCTGCCGAGCTTATCAATATGGCCGACCACAGCGGCGCCCATCCGCGCATGGGGGCGACCGATGTCTGTCCCTTCATCCCGGTCAGCGGTGTGACCATGGCTGAATGCGCCGGGCTCGCCCGCACGCTGGGTGAACGGGTGGGCCGGGAACTCGGCATTCCGGTTTATCTCTACGAGGAGGCGGCTGCGCGCCCGGAGCGCCGCAACCTGGCGGATGTCCGCGCCGGCGAGTATGAGGGGCTGCCGGAAAAACTTCAGGATCCCGCATGGCAGCCCGATTTCGGCCCGGCAATTTTCAATGCCCGGACCGGGGCTGTGGTCATCGGCGCGCGCGAATTTCTTATTGCCTATAACGTCAATCTGAACACCCGCGACCCCAAGCTCGCCAATGAAATCGCCGGCCGCATCCGCGAGACCGGCCGTCCGCAAAAGGATGAACAGGGCAAGATCATCCGCGACGCCGCCGGCGAAGCCCTGCGCCATCCCGGCCTCTTTCAGTCCTGCAAGGCGGTCGGCTGGTACATGGAGGATTTCGGCCGCGCGCAGATCTCGATCAATCTCACCAACTACAGGATCACGCCGCCCCACCTGGTCTTCGAGGCCTGCTGCCGGCTGGCCGGGGAGATGGGGGCGCGGGTGACCGGCAGCGAGCTGGTTGGCCTCATCCCCCTCGAGGCCATGCTGGCGGCGGGTCGCCATTTTCTACACCGGCAGGGTAAAAGCACGGGCGTGTCCGAGGCGGAACTTGTCCATATCGCCGCTCTCTCGCTGGGGCTGAGTGACCTCTACCCCTTTGAAGCGGAGAAGAAGATCATCGAATATCAGCTGCGCGAAAAAGGGCCACTGGTGAGCATGACCCTGGAGCAGTTTGCCCGCGTGCTCTCGAGCGATACGCCGGCGCCTGGAGGCGGCAGTGTTGCCGCTCTGTGCGGGGCCCTGAGCGGCGCTCTTACAGCTATGGTCGGAGGCGTGACCCATGGCAAAAAGGGGTACGAGGAGTATTTCGCCGATATGGAGGAGATCGGCACTGCCGCCCACGCGCTCAAGGAGGAGTTTCTCCTCGATGTCGACCGCGACACCGCCGCCTTCAACCGGGTGATGGAAGCTTTCCGCCTGCCGAAGAAGAACGAGCAGGAAAAGGCCACGCGGCAGGCGGCGATCGAAGAGGCGACCCGCGAAGCGACTCTGGTGCCGCTGGCGGTGCTGCGGCGGTGTCTGCCGGCCGCACAGCTGGCGCACAAGGCGGTGCAGCACGGCAATAAAAATTCCATCAGCGATGCCGGAGTGGCCGCCCTGGCGGTGCGGACCGCCGCGGAAGGGGCCTATTTCAATGTCTGTATCAATCTCGGCGGGCTGAGCGACGCAAAATTCAGGGAGGCGACGCGCCGTGAGGCGGAGAGCCTGCGCGCCGAGGTCAATGGCGAGGTCCTCAGCGCCGTCAAGCTGGTCGAGGAGAGTTTCGCCTGAGCCAGAAACCGATCGCGCCATCAGCCGGGGATTAAAACCAGGAGCGGGTGCCTGCCGGCTGAACGGTGCTGCTCTTCCGCAAGATTCCCTGGCAGTATAATCGTGGTCGAAAACCCGGAGCGGGTTTAGAACAGCTGAACAGGGGGTGAAGCCGGTCTCACGGGAGGAGCCGGATCAGGGGGAGGTGCGCTCCAGTGCGGCCATGTAAAAGCCGTCGAATCCGTGGGTATCGGGATCGAGGCGCTGTTCGGCGGACAGGGAGAAGGCGCCCTCTGCGCCGGCGAGGAAGCGGGCCACCTGTTCCTCGCCCTCGGCGGGCAGGACGCTGCAGGTGGCGTAGACCAGACGGCCGCCCGGCTTGACCATGCGGCTGTAGTAGCTAAGGATCTGCTGTTGTTTGGCCTGCAGGCGGGGCAGCTCCTCCGGCTGCAGGTGCCATTTAGCGTCCGGATTGCGCCGCCAGACCCCGGTGCCGGAGCAGGGAACATCGAGAAGGAGGCGGTCGGCCGAGCCGGCGAGCCGTTTGATGATCTTGGTCGAGGTGATCGCTCTGGTCTCGATGATCTGCGCGCCGGCGCGGCGGGCGCGATGCTCCAGTACGGCCAGTTTTTCTCCATTGCTGTCGAGGGCAATAATCCGGCCCCTGTTTTCCAATAGGGCGGCGAGATGGAGGGTTTTACCGCCGTGGCCCGCGCAGCCGTCCACCACCCGCATGCCGGGCCGAACCTCCATAAAAGCCGCCACCGCCTGGGAGGCGGCATCCTGCAGCTCAAACCATCCCTTCCTGAAACAATCCCATTGAAAAACCGGAGCGTGCCCTTCGAGCACGACGGCCGCCGGGGCCCATTCCACCAGGCGGCCGGGGAATCCCATGCGGGCGGCCTCGGCGAGCAGTGCGGAGGCTGTCGTCTTCAGGGTATTGGCGCGCAGAACCTGCTGCGGCGGGCTGTTCAGCGCGGGCAGGAGTTTTTCCCAACGGTCGCCGCAGCCGGCCATGCCAGCCTGATCGAGCCAGTCGGGCAGGGATTCGCGCAGGGCGCGGATGGCGGAGAATTCAGCCGCCCGCTCAAGCATCTCGAGGTCGGCAGTGCCCAGGGGCGGGCGCCTGCCGCGCCAGAGCCGCCAGGCGTCAAGGGTGGCCGTCGTGACAAGGGGAATAGAGGCCGGGTCGCCGCTGGTCAGGGCGCCGAGAAAACGGGCATAGCGGACGATATCGAAGACGGCCGTGGCCACCCTGCTTTTATCTTCTGCGGTGAGGCCGGGATCTGTCCGCAGGGCGTGCTGCAGCACGGCGTCGGCATGGCGGCCCTGTCCGACGATCCCGGCGCAGGCGGAGAGGATGATGGCGTCGATGTCCACAGCCGGACTGGTGCCGGTATGCTGGGCGGGGGTGGGAGTGCCAGGCTTCATGCGCTGAACCGGAGAGAGCCGAACCGCCAGGGGAGATGGAAGCTGGGGCGCAGGACCGGGCTCCAGGCATAGAGTTCCTGCTCTCCCCGGCGCGGGGAATCGATGCGGTAAAAATTGATACGCCAGAGGTCGCCGGGCAGGGGCGGCTGATGGGACGCGCCGTAGAGGGCGGTGAAGGGGAGAGCGTATTCGGCGATCCAGCCGCGTGCCTTGCCGGGCACGTCCGGAATCCCCTGGATCGAGACCGCTGTGCGCAGCCCTTCCGCCTCCCAGTCGTGCAGGCCCGTGAAGGGGCCGTCCGGATTTAGGGCGGTGCGGTCGTTGAGGATGCAGGCGTCGAAGAGGATATTTTTCGGGCTAAGGTTGATCTCGAAATAGGTATGGGGGCAGCCCGAGGGATTGACAAAGATTTCGACGCATTCCTGGTCATAGATCGGCCCGTCATGCTCCATGATATCCCCCCAGACGTAGTCATCCTCGCAGATAAATGCGGCGTAGAGGCATTTGCTGCTCCAGGTCAGGCGGACCGAGGTGCTGAAGCGGCCGGGCCTGCCGCTGACCGCGTCAACCAGATCGATGGCGGCCGCGCGCTGCCAGAGGGGATCTTCCAGCCGGCCGGTCAGCTCTATCTCCCTGCTGATGGCGGGGCAAACGACGACCGGCCGCTCTTCTTCGTTCATGGGTGTCAACCTGCTTTTTCCATTTTATGTCCACTGTTCTCTTCCGCTCCGGCAGGGGCGGATCAATAATCGCGGAGCAGTCCCTGACTGAGCTTCATCTGACTGCCGTGGGTGAGGATGCGCAGTCCGGCGCGGAAGAACATATAGAGCTGCTGCCAGAGGAAGAGGAGGGCGATGATTACGGCCGATGGAGCGTGGAGCAGGCCCGCGACAGGATTGTAGATCAACAGCCCGAGGAGGCCGATGCAGGCCAGCAGCAGGGCGAGTGTGAAGATGCGGCCGAAGTGGTGGCCGGCGAACTGCAGGGTTGCCAGAGCCAGGCGGCGCGTCCGTTTTTCATTTTTCTGCACGGCCAGAATACGTGTGTAATCGAAAAAGAGAGCCCAGATCATCAGCGCAAGATAGCGGAGTCCCATTTTGATCAGTCCGCTCCAGTAGGTAATGTTGTCGCCGGGATCGTTGCCCCAGAAGAGCTTTTTCACCAGATCGGCCAGGGCGGGGAGGAGGAAGAGCAGGGCCAGCAGGGGCAGGCTCCAGAGCAAGATGCGCAGGAAGCGGCCGAAATAGCGGCCGCAGGCGTCCCAGAATTCGCGCGGCCGGTAGGGATGGTCGCCCGCCATGAGCTTGAGCGTTCCACCGGAGAAAAAGAGCATAAGCAGCCAGAAACCGAGGGTGATCATCATGAAGAGGGGAAAGAGGGCGCCCAGAGCGCTGCCGCGGTAGTGGAAGAGCTCGACAAGAAGGTTGATATCCATAAAACCGCTCAAGCGCTCGGCGGCGAGGGTTTTGCCGGCATAGCTGGAGACGATGGATGTCGCCGGCAGGGCTACCACGGCGGCGAAAACCAGTCCGCTGAGATAATAGATAAGCCAGAGCCGTTTGAGCGCAAACAGGCGGTTGAGAGCGGAGCGTAGTGTTCGTGGTATCATCAAGAGTCCCTCGCAGGCGGTTACATGTTGGGTGAGAAGGCGGTGAACAGGTTGAAAAACGCCGGCATGTCCAGGAAGAACTGGGTCCAGAAGAGGAGGCGCGCAGTCAGTTTGTTTATTCCGCGCGAGGAGATCTCCAGGGTGCGGCTGTTATTGGTGAGCTGGACATCGAGGAGAATCTTGTTTTCCGGGTCGATTGTGGCCGAGAGCAAACGTGAAGGCCGGGTGACGGAGAACTTGTGCCAGCGCGCCTTGCCGTCCCATTTTTCAGTCACGGTATCACCGTCGGCGAAGATCATCTGCAGTTCGACCGGGAAGATGAACTCGCCGAGCCGCCGCACATGCACCGTCGAATGATAGAGAGCCTTTTCCTCCTCTTTTTTGCCCGCCTCCTTTTTGTCTTCATGCTGGTCATCCAGCGCGCTCTCGCCGCTGTCGGCCTCCGTATCTTTCCGGAGGCTGTCTGCGTCCGCGCCGGCATCTGCGGAAGCCAGCGTGTCCGCCGGGAGTGCAGCGGCGGCTGAATCGGCGGAAAAATAATCAAAGCCGCGGCCTTTGTTCTCTTTCTTGCTGGTGATCAGGCTGACGCTGTAGTCGAGCACTGCCGTGGAATGCAGGGCCTGATCGAAGAACCAGTCGAAGTTTTGCCCGGAGACCTCATTGACCACGGCGACAAAATCGGTAGAGCGCGGATGTTTGAACTGCCAGCGTTCGAACCAGGTGCGCAGGATGCGGTTCATGGTCTCGCGGCCAAGCCAGTTTTGCAGGGTGAGCAGCATCAGCCCGGGTTTGTTGTAGGACATCGAGGCGTAGTTGCCGCCAGAGTAGTACTTCCAGGCGGGTTGAAGGATCGGATCTAGTCCGGGTTCGCTGATGTAGCTCATGCGCTGCATTTGGGTATCGCTGATGCGGATACCGCGGAAATCCACCATGCTGCCGGCCTCGCCGTAGGTGTCGGCGAGAATCTGCATTTCACTGAAGGTGTTGATCCCTTCGTCCAGCCAGGCCTCTTCGAATTCATTGGAGGCGACGAGGTGGTACCAGTAATTGTGGCCGAACTCATGCATGATCACCATCTCCAGTGCGCGGATGCCCTCCGGCATGCCATAGGCGCCCCAGGCGGTGATCAGGGTCGGGTACTCCATGCCTCCCGCTCCGGCAGCGCCGCGGCGGGGATCGACGACAGTGAGATTGGGATAGGGGTAATCGCCGTACTGGTCCTGGAACCAGGCGACGGCGATCTCGGCCGCCTTGAGGTAACGCGCTCCCATGGAGGCGTGGTCTTTCTGGATGAGGGCGCGGATCTCCACATCCTGACTCTGGCCGTTGAGGACGATGAAATCGGGGCTGGCGGTCCAGGCGAAATCATGGACATCCTCGGCGTGGAAGCGGTGGGTGATGGTGGAGTCGGGATTATCCGTAGTTGCATAGCAGAGGCCGGTGGCGCCGACGATATAGTCCCGGGGCACGGTGATGTTCACATTGTAGACCCCGAAATCGGCATAGAATTCCGAATTGGCGTGAAACTGGTGGCAGTTCCAGGCGCCGTTTTCGTAGACGCCGATCTTGGGGAACCACTGGCCGGCCATGACGAACTCTTTCTTGATGCCGGTGCGGGCCATCGGCGGTTCGGGCAGTTTGGCGGTGAAGGCGAGACGGAGGGTGATGGTCTCGCCGGGGGGAAGACTCCGGGGGAGGAGCAGGCGGAGCACGGTTTTATCCTCGGTGTTGCCGTCGTCCGGCTGGATAAAGTCAGTCCGGGAGAGCCATTCCTCACCGGCGGCGCTGGTGAGGGAGTCGATTTCGATATAACCCCAGCCTTCCTTGCTGAGGGATTCGCCGCGGTGGCGGCCGCCGGATTCGCGCATGAAAGTCGACCGGTTGTTGCGGAAGCCGTTGAGATAGAGGTGGAACTGGAGTTCCTCGACGGCGTGGTCGGCGGTGTTGCGCCAGCGCAGTATCTCGTGGCCGTGAAGAAGGCGGGCTGCGGCGTCAAGGCGGACGTCGATATCATAGTTGGCGATGCGCGGACTTTTGGGCTCCGGGAAGAGAACGGGCTGGCCGGCGCCGGTCTTTAAGATGAGCAGTGATCCGGCGAGAAAGAGCATGCAGCAAGCAGTGCGGGGAAAAGCCATTCAAGCCTCCGGCTGTGCAAAGGTGGTTTCTGCAGGGTGTGGTTGCCCCCTCTTCTATAACCATACGGCGGGAGCCGTGAATTGTTTCGCCGGCCGCCCCGCGGCTTTTCTCAGCGCAATAAAAGCAGTTTGCGGACCAGCTGTTCTCCGCCGCCTTGCAGTCTGCAGAGATAGGTTCCGCCGGCGACCGCTTTTCCCTGCCCGTCGCGGCCGTCCCAGATGAGGCGGTGCTCGCCGGCCGTCATGGTGCCGTCGGCAAGGCGTCTGACCAGCCGTCCGGAGAGATCGAGGATGTCGAGCCGGACCGGAGCGGTGCGGGGCAGACTGTAGAGAATGGTTGTCCTGGCATTGAAGGGATTGGGATAATTGGCCTCGAGGGCCCATTGCGCCGGCATCTGCTCTCCGGGATCTGGATGGATGGCGGTAAAAGAGATCGCCTGCCACAGCTGGCAGGCGCTGTCGGCCGCGGCCTGCAGAAGCTCCAGGTTGTCGGCGGCGACGAGGGCAAAGTCGATGGTGATCTCTCCGGCGGCGGGGATGGTATGCGGACCGGAGGCGATGACGTTGGAGATGTCGGCGGGACCGACCCTGCTCTGGGTCACTCCTCCGCTGATTGCCTCCCATTTTTCGGCATCGGTAAAACCGTCATGGAGCCCCCAGCCGGGATTGAGGGGGTCGGCATTGTCATTGATGATGGCGCGATAAGAGATTCCTCCCGGGGTCAGCAGCCTGATGCCGGTGAAAGTTTCCGGTCCGGTGCCGCTGTCATAGGCATAGCCCAGGCGGCGTTCCGCGTCAAAGGCAGCCACATTGGTGCTGTAGCTGCCCGCATCCATGTCCCAGTCGCAAAAGAGGCCGAAATGAAATTGGCCGACAGGCAGCTCGTTGAGGTTTTTCACCTTGTAGCGGAAGAGGAGGAGGTCGGCATAGCGCGGATCGCTGCTGGCGAAAGTCTGCTGGGTGACCTGAATATTGAGGGGCAGCGCGGCTCCGGCATCTGAAAAGATGGTGGTGCTCTCCTGGTCGGTCAGGGTCCCGGGGGTGGCAATGCGGATGTCGCCTTCCCCGGTGCGGATGAAATCGGCGTCATTTTCCTGGCCGCCGCTGAAGCTGATGAGGCCGCGCGCCGAGTTGACGATAGTTTCTGCGGAGGTGCCGGCGATGATGGCGCCCTCGAAAAGAAGGCTGGCGCCGGATTTGTAGAGGAATCCGATGCCAGCGTTGGCGCCGCCGGGCTCGGCGCTGCCGATGCGGCCGATATTGGTCACAGTTGTATAGATATTATTGACGCCGATGTTGGCAAAGGCGGGCAACACGGTCAGAGTGAAATGGTCGGTGTCGCTATAGCCGCCGGCCGTCAGAGTAAGTGCGAACTGGATGGTATGGTTGCTGGGGGCGCCGTTCTCCACCTTGAAGGCGAAGCTTTTGTCCAGGACGACGCTTTCGCCGCTGCCGATCGCGGGGATGGCGGCGCCGGCGGGCGATACCGTGGTGTAGGGGCTGTCCTCGGTGAGTTCGAGGGACACGCTGCGGGCTTCGGCCAGATAGTTGGTCAGCGTCAGCCGCAGCCGGACGGTTTCGCCCGGTTCGATCAGGCTGTCGCCATCCTGGTCGAAGAATTCGCTGCCGGTTATGCGCAGGGAAGGTATGCTCCCGGTGAGGGCACGCCAGGCGTTGAGGCGGCCGCGTCCAAGCCGGCCGGCGAAGGAAGGGTTCCTGGCATCGATATTGTCCGCGGTCACGCGCACCTGCTCGGCCGCCTGCAGACCGCTCCACTCCGGATAGCGGGTCATCACCAGGGCGACCACCCCCGCCGCGATCGGGGTCGACATCGAGGTACCCTGCCAGTAATTGCCCGCATAGTTGCCGCCGCTGACCGTGCTCCAGATGCTGACTCCGGGGGCAGTGATGTCAATGTTGTAGCCATAGTTGGAAAAGTAGGCTCTGAGATCGGTGCTGTCGGTGGCCGCCACGGCCAGCACTCCGGGATAGCAAGCCGGGTAGACTTGATCGGCGGGAGAGTTTTCATTGCCCGCGGCGGCGACGATCGCCATGCCTTCTTCGAAAGCGTAGCGGACCAGGCGGTGCGTCACTTCGGAATAGGCGCCGCTGAAGCTGCAGCTGAGGATGTCGGCGCCGTTGGCCGTGGCATAGGCGATGGCCTTGTCGATGCTGAGGGGATCGATGCTTCTGTCCGAGGTCGCTGAGCCGGCGTTCAGGGCCATGAGGCGGGCGTTCCAGCTGGTGCCGGCGATGCCCAGGCGGTTATTGGCGGTTGCGCAGGCGGCGCCGGCGGTGTGGGTGCCGTGGTCGCCGTAGGTGGTGCCGGAGAAGAGGCTGGCTGGATCGGGGATATTGGTGGTGAAATTCCAGCCGTGCAGGTCGTCGGCAAAGCCGTTGCCATCGTCGTCCAGCAGGTTGGCGGGGATCTCGCCGGGATTGGTCCAGAGATTGCCCGTCAGGTCGGGATGAGTAATATCGGTGCCGCCGTCGATGATGGCGATGACGATCCCTCCCTGTTCGCCTTTGCAGAGATCCCAGGCTTCCGGGAGCAGGAGTTTTTTGAGATACCACTGGCTGGAGGTGAGGGGATCGTCCGGCATCGCGGTCAGGGTGTGATAGTACCGGGCCTCGGCGAATTCGACGGCCGGATCCCCGGCCAGCGCCCTCGCCACCTCTTCCGGCGGACGGCCGCCGGAGTACCAGGCATTATAGAGGTTGTCGATGCGGGTGCGCCGGCTTTTTTTACCCAGGGCGCCGCGTGCAGCCGGGGCGACCGGCTCGAGGGTGTGGATCTGCAGAGTCTGCAGCGTGCGGTCAAGGCCGGGGTTGCCGGAGCGGCGCAGGAGTGTGCCGGCGGGGAGAGGTTCCCTGAGGGCCAGGGAGACGACCCCGGGTACAGCCCGGTTTTCAAGACCGGTGACCTGCCGTGCTGAGAGGCGCTGGCCCGGGAGAAGTGCCATGGCGGCGCAAAGGAGAGAAAGGCGCGAAAAATTGATATGATTGCCCATGTTTTTTCCCATCTGGTCAGAGTAATTTTAATCTTACGAAAAAGCGGTCTTATTCGCAAGATCTTTCTCTGCAGATGGAACACCGCAGGGTCTGGTAAAAGTTCCTGTGCGCCTCTCTGCCCGAGGGGGGTGTGCTTTGTTTTACTGCAGCACCTCAGACGGCCGGCGGTGGTGCGGGCTGGGGGTCAGCCTGCTCCTGACCGGGTTCCTGCACCAGAAGGTCAAAATCACTGCCGAACTGGGCGAGGTACTCCAGGCTGAAGGAGCGAAGCCAGTAGCTGAAAGGCAGCAAAACCACCGAGCTGATGTAGGGGATGGCCAGAACGAGAAAGCCCACGCAGCAGGTGAAGAGGCCGCCGACGATCACGACTGCGACCAGGGCGATGATGACCATCAAAATGAAGAGGGCATAAAGAAGAAAGCTGCCCGCGTGTCCCCAATGGAGGGGCAGGAATTTTTCCCAGGCCTCTCCGCAGCTGAGGTCGTGTTTGTACATCACGGGCACGATGAAGTGGTCGAGGAGCAGTTTGATATAACCGAAGGCCAGAAGGATGAGCAGCAGGAAGATGATCCAGAGCACCAGCGAGGGCAGGAGCTGCCAGAGGTCGCCCGAGCTGCTCCAGCGGGTATAGGCCATTCGCCAGAGATGATAAAAGGTGCCTCCCGCCAGGGTGAGGGTGACGAGAGCGAATTGAACCCGGAAGCGGAAGAGTGAAGCGGCCGGCTGGCGATAGTGATGCCAGGGGTCAGAGACCAGGGCGCGCTGCCGGACCACATTGTCGAGGAACATGAATTTGCCCCTGGAGCTCAGCCAGAGCAGGAGGAGCAGGATGGCCGCCGCGGCAAGAACGCCGAAGACGAGCAGCATCAGCCATTCCGGCTTGGACTGCAGCCAGGCCCATGCTTCGTAGGGTGCGGTCAGGATTGTGCCCCAGTCGCCCTGCTGATTGTTCTTGAACCCCCGGGATTGCCCGCCGCCGTCCAGCAGATCCGCCAGGAAGGCTGTGAAACCGATGACCATCCACTTGCGCAGGTCGAAGGGCTTGAAGAGCGCCGTTTTCATCCGGTTGAAGGCTCTTTCGAAAGGCGCCAAGAGTTGGATCTGCATAGCTTCTCCTTTTTTTTCAGTATACTGCCGCCATACTAAAAAGTAACAAGTTTTAATAAAAAGGGCAAGAAAAAGCGGTTGCAATATTGACAAAAAATAGTAGTTTATTATAGTCAATTTATCAATCAAGGAGCAGCCATGCAACGCAATGCCATCTTTATTCTGTTGTCCTTCATGATGTTTTTTCAAAGTACTGTTCGCGCTCAGGAAAAATTCATTTTCGTTCGTCAGGCCGGAGAGGATGAGGTGCACATCGCCATCGATCCACAGGCCCATATGGACTATGGTTTCAGCTATCCCTTAACCTATGCATTGGAACTCTCCGCTTTTGAGGAGGGGGCCCGGGCGTGGTACCGGTATCGCCAGGGTGGCGCCTGGCTGCAGCTCCCCGAACGGCGCGGCGGTGATTTTTTCAACGGGGTCGCGGCGGTGCGTTTTGACCAGCCGACCTCGACCGCTTTTATCTCGCTCGGCTTCACGGCGGAGAGCGACTCGATTTTCATCAGGATCACCAATGCCGCCCGCAAGAGCATGCCAGCGCGCTTCAACCGCATCTGCACCTACTATGACGACCGGGTGATGGCCGTCACCGCCAGCGCGGACGACATGGCCGGCTGGAGCAAGGCCAAATTTGTGCGCGCCCTGCACATCACCCGTTCGTACCATCTCTGGGTGAGCTGCGGGATCAATTCAGGCGGGGCCTCCGCATCGGTTTATGCCTATATTCAGGCGCAGCTCGATTCCGGCTATGTCGAGGCCGCCTGCCATTCCCGCTCCCATCCCTCCCTTCCTTACAAGGATTACGTCGGCGAGATCACCGGCAACAAGGAGGATATCATCCAAAACCTCAAACTGCCGGCCTCTTTTACAGCGGGAGAGCGCGAATATGTCTACCTCTGGATCGCGCCCAACGGGCGCACCGATGCCATTATCGATTCGCTCCTGATTGTTAATAAATTTCTATTCAACCGTCTCTATGTGAGCAATTTTTTCGGTCTGTCATCATGGAACGAAAAGCTGCATATGTTCAGCAACGCCGGGGTCACGCGGGCGTTTGACCCGCCGGCTTCGCAGCTGGGCTGGGGCATCGGCACCAACGACCTCGGCAGCCTCAACGGGGCCTTTGACAAGGCCCTGGCTGAGGGCAGCGTCTATCACGTCATGTGCCATCCCAATGTGGTTGAATGGGATAAAAATTATCCTGTGCAGCATCTGGCCTATATCTGTAACCGGCCCAATGTCTGGTATGTGGGGGTCGGCCATCTTTATCTCTATCATCTGGCGCAGACCTCCTATCAGGTCGATTCGGCGGCCGCTGCCGGATCCGGCACCAGGCCGGAGGGCTTTGCCCTGCTGCAGAATTATCCCAATCCCTTCAATCCCGAAACCACCATCTCTTACCATTTGGCCGCTGGAGGTCGGGTGCGCCTCGAGCTCTACAACAGCAGGGGCGAGATGGTGGAGAGGCTCGTGGATGACTTTCAGACTCCGGGTCCCTACCGGGTGGTCTGGAACGCCCGCGGCAGAGCTGCCGGGGTCTATTTCTGCCAGCTGGTCAGCGGCGCGGGAGTGGAAACCCGTAAAATGCTTTTGGTAAAATAAAATGCCGGCGGGGGAGATGAGCCCAATGCGCTCAACCACTTTTCTGTTGACTACTCTGCTGATGTTGGCGGCGGGCAGCGGCCTGCGGGCGCAGAAGGAGCCGTTGAGCTGGAGCCATGAGAAGCTGCCCCGCTTGGACGAAAAGGTCGCCATCGCCAATCCGGCCAACACGGTTCATGATTTTATTATTGATGATTTCGACGGCGATGGACTTGAGGAGCTCTGCGAGCTGCGCACTGATTCAGAACATCCCCTTTTTCTGGCTGTGCGAGAACTCTATCAGGTGGGCTACTCCTTTCCCGGCCATGCAGCTGCGGCGCATGTCAATAATTACCGTCTTTTGCCGCTGCAGGGTAGCGAGCGCTTGCGCTTCGCCACCTACCGCCGTGATGGGGGAAAGGGGTGGATCGATCTTTACAGCCGCAAAGCCGGCAAAATTGATTCCGTGGCGACCATCACCGGCAGGGATGTTTCGGGAGATGGCGCGTGGACGGGGAGCCTGTCATCGGCCATACTTTGCGATATCAACCTCGACGAACGTCCGGACTTGCTCGCCCTTTTCAACACCGGCGCCGATGAGCAGCCGCGCGCTCTTCTGGCTTATGACCTGGCGACAAAAGCGACTCTGCTGGAACTCGCTTTCGCCCCCATGCTGACGCAGGTTTTGCCGGCTGACCTGGACAGTGACGGCGATGTGGAGCTGGTCATCACCCTGGGCGGGGCTTCGGATGGCCCTTTCTTCGGCCCCTTCAGCCGTGACAGCAGTTATGTGGCCGTCCTGGCGAACGATGGCCGGGTCCTGGCGAAACGGGCGTTCGGGGGCGAATCCTCCTATGTCAATGTCCGTATCGCCGACCTGGATGGCGATCACACTCCGGAGATCATCGCCGGCCCCTTTTCGATGATCAGCGCGCATCCCCGCACAGCGCATCTTTTCGTTCTCGAGGGCATGTCACTGGCGGTGAAGGCCGATCTGGATGAATCGCGCGGGATCTCCCCTCTCTATGCTTTCAATATCGCGGACCTGGATCTCGACGGCACGCCGGAGGTCATCGGCAGCGATATGACCAACCATGTGGTAGTGGTGCGCCGTGATCCGGAGCAGGGGCAGCTGCGCATCACCGATTTTGCCACCTCCGGCGGAGGCGCCCGACCACTGCTGGCCGATGACATCGATCGCAACGGCAGGGCGGAGCTTTTTTTTATTACCCAGTCGCCCCTTGCGCTCTGGCTGACCGATGCCGCCCTGCGGCCTCTGGCCTGGATGCCGCTGGCGCAGCATGACAATGCCAAGATCGCGGCGCTGGCCGTGACGGATGGCGCACAGCGGAGTTTCGCCCTGCTGGATAAAGGGGTGCTCAAGGTGCTGACTCTGCCTGTGGATGCCCTCTTTCCGCGGTCCGGGCAGGAATTCGATCTTTTCGGCAAGAAGGTGGGGATTCATCCCGGGGTGCTGCTCTCACTGGCTGCTCTGCTGCTTCTCCTCCTGACCGGCGCTCTCCTGTTCCTCTACAGGCAGCGGCATTTTCTGCAAAAGGCCGGCCGGTTCCCATCCCATCGTATCGGACAGGCCCTCCTCGATGAGCGGGGGCGCTTCCTCGCCTGCA
>JAKQKF010000071.1 GCA_029560815.1 bacterium | reverse complement strand
TGGACAGCCACAGAATTCAGTGGAACCAGCGCATGGTACAGAGCCCTTTCCAACACAACTGCAAGCCTCGGTGCTCATGCCAACAACAAACACTACGGATTTTCCGTCCGCTGTGTCAAGGATTAGGGTAACGGGCTGCCTCCTTGGCCATATCTGCAGACAGAATTTTGTTGCAATTCTGTTGCAGTGGCTTATGAGAGGATCCAGACATGAAAAAAGCCAATGCAATAATCTATTGTATTGGCTTAAGTTAAAGCTGTCGGGGCGCTGAGATTTGAACTCAGGACCTCCTGCTCCCAAAGCAGGCGCGCTAACCGGACTGCGCTACGCCCCGCTGGATCGCCTTCCTGATCAACCATGTCGACTGGCATCAGCTTCACCGTCCAAGCCTCTTTTCCAAGACAACCCGCATCCTGGCCAGCGCCCGGCCGCGATGGCTGATCCGGTTCTTTTCCGCCATGCTCAGCTCGGCCATGGTCTTGCCGGTATCCGGCACCATGAAAACCGGATCGTAGCCGAAACCGCCGGTGCCGCGTGGTTCATCAATGATGAGGCCCTCACAAACACCATCAACAGTCTCCACTCCCCTGGCATCGGCGATGGCGATGACGCATCGGAAGCGCGCAGTGCGCTCCGCGGGAAGAACTCCCTCTAGTTCACGGAGAAGCCGGGTGACGTTTTCAGCGTAGGTGGCGTTTTCGCCGCTGTAGCGGCTGGAATAAACCCCGGGGGCGCCATTGAGCGCATCAACCTCCAGCCCCGTGTCATCCGCGAGCGAAAGCAGGCCGGAGAGACTGGCGAGCGTAGCCGCCTTTTTGATGGCATTGCCCTTGAGCGTCTCCTGATCCTCGATCACCTCGGGAAGGGGGCCGAGTTCATCGACGGTGAGCAGATCGATCTCCAGCCCGGCCAGGGCTTCACGTATCTCCTCGACCTTGTCCCGGTTGCGGGTGGCCAGCAGCAGTCGGGGGCGGGCTGAAGCCATTTTTATCAGCCTACAATCTCATGCGCATTGCACTTGCAGACGCCGATGAAGCGGTCATTGAACCGCATGCTCTTTTTCTCTTCGTTGGGCACCAGGCTGATATGCTTAAAAGTGACAATCGTCTCACCGCATACCGGGCAGATTTTGGCGTGGGTCAGGGAGCCGCCCTTGGCGACCTTGGCGGTCTTGCCTGCAAAACTGCGATCTTTGGCCATGAACAGAATCTCCTGTAATAAAGGCATTGTTTATGCATACGAAAATAGAATATATAATTTAGCAAAATTATGGAAAAAGTCAATAGAGATTATCGGAACCGCTGGGAAAGAGGGGGAGGGGCGAAAGTGTGGACCGGCTCGCTGGGGCGGAAGAGGAGTGCCGCAGCGCGTTCTCAAGCTGATCGACTGATCGAACGATCGACTGATCGAACGACCAACCGAAAATACGTGCTAACCCGGCCTCTGAAGCACAGTTGGTCTAATCCTTGACCTTGCTGCGCAGTTCGGTCAGTTCCTTTTCCAGGGCTTCGATGCGCTTGATGAGCTTTTCCTGCTCCCGCGCGTTCTCCTGCATGGCGCGAAGGCCGACCTTGTTCTGCGGAACCGCTTTGGCTCTTCTCACGGCGGTCCGGTACTGCTCCTGCATGCGGGGGTCCGGCCGGATGCTGTTGGAGCCGATCTTGACCTGGAAGGTTTTGGTGCTGTCGCCTCTGAGCACGCCCAGGGCCATGACGCGGCCCGGATGATTGTGCCGGACGAACTGTGCCAGCTCGAGGGAGCTGTGGATGCTGCTGCCGTTCAGGCTGACGATGATATCGCCCATGCGCAGGCCGGCTTCATGGGCCGGGCTGCCGGGGCGCACATTGCTGATGTGAACCCAGCCTCTCCCGCCGGGCCAATCTTCGGCGGTCACGCCGACCCAGCCGGCTTCGGAGCGGCCGGTGCCGATGATCTCGCGCGCATTGGCCGCGATTTCATGCATCGGATAAACCAGCGCAGCGTCACCCCGGGAATCCGTGGCGGCCGTCTGGTCATTGGCCACGATCAGTCCGGCGAGCATGCCGGCCAGGCGTCCCCTGCTGTCAAATACCGGTCCGCCGACGCTGCCCGCAGCCACATTGGCCGCCACCTGGATCAGGCCGTCCTGGCGAATGGCGTTGACGATGCCCCAGGAGACCGCGGACGAGACCCCCATGGCGTTCCCGATCACGGTGACATGGCTGCCGGGGATGAGAGTGCCCGCCTGGGTCAGGGGGGCGGGATGATGCAGCCGGACTCGGCTGCGCAGCACGGCAATACCATACTCGTTGTCGACGCCGAGCAGGGAGACGGGCAGTTCGCGCCCATCCTGGGTGGTAATGGTGATGTTTTTACTGTTCAGCACCACGCTGACGTGCGTGATGACATGCAGCGTGTCAAAGATGATGCCGGAGCCGATATTGGTGATCATGACATCTTCGGGGACGAACTGCTCATCCTCATGGCCGGTGCCGTTGATGAGCTCCAGCAGCGGGACCTGGGCGGATACCGTCACCACCGAGGGTTTGACTTTATCGACCAGCGTGCGCATCTCCTGCTCGAAGCGCATCAGAACGGAGCCGTCCTGAGCAAGAAGCGAGAGAGGGACTAATCCCAAAGCGATGAGAGGGAGAATTCTACGCATCAAAATTGCACCGAGGCATTAACTGCGCGGATACCGGGCAGGTTGCGGCTGCGGTTGGCGGTTTCGCGCACCAGCATGGTATCAAAGGCTAATTGTTCGAGAGCCGCCTGGCGATTGCCGATGGCCTTGCGGTTTTCCCGGATCAGACTCTGCATGGAAAATTTCTGCATGACATAACGTTTCGTCTGCGCCTGGGTCTGCTCCAGCCGGGCGGAGGCGAGTTCCCCGGCATCGGCCGGGGCTGACTCTGCAACGTTCGCGGCGAAACGGCCCTGCACCAGGCCGGCGGCCGGGGCGGAGGCTCTTCCCGTCACCGGGGCGTTCATCGGCTCTTCGAGGGCGGGTGAAGCGGCGGCCGGGGCGGCACCGCTGTCCATGGTGGTCATTTGCGCAGCGACAGGATGGGAGGGGCCGAGATCAAACTGCCGGTCGATGACTATTCCCGCGCCGATCAGAAGCAGGGCCGCGGCTCCATAGGCCGGGGCCTGCCAAATCCAGTCCGGCATGGTCAGCGGCCAGAAACTGCGGCGCTCGTATTCGGCATGCCGCATCCGGGCGTGCAGCACGACATCAAAGTTGGACGATGGGGTATGCCGCGGCAGGGTGCGCAGCATCTGGCGCGACCGCCTGGCCCAGGCAAAGGACTCTGCACAGCCGGGGCAGCTCTGAAGATGGGCCTCTATTTCCTGCTTTTCACGCGGAGAGAGCGTTCCATCCAGATAGTGGTTGGCGTTCCTTTTTATTCTGTCGCAACTTTTCATCGATACCTCATCATTGGTTCCACTGCCCTCGTGTTCGCCATGCTGCGGCGATCATCGCTGCGCATCGAACAGCTCCTGAAGCATGCCCTGCAGTTTAAGCCTGGCCCGGTTGACGCGCGATTTGACCGTGCCAAGTGGCACACGCATGATTTTACTGACTTCCTCGTAGGAAAGTTCCTGGACATCCACCAGCAGAATCACCTTGCGGAACCGCTCCGGCAGCTTGTCGATCGCCGCCTGAATAAGCTTTTCGGTCAGCATGCTGTCAACTTCGCGCTCCGTATCGGCCTTGGTGTCCACAATCTCGAATTCCTTGTCGTCGAATCCCATATCCGAGGTGTAAACCTGCCGGCGGCGTTTGCGCTTGCGCAGCTCGGTCTTGGCCAGATTGCCGGCGATCGTATAGATCCAGGTGGAGAATTTGGCAATCTGACGATAGGCGAACCGGTTGCGGAAGATGCGCAGGAATGTCTCCTGGACCACATCCTCGGCCTCCTGCGAGTTGCCCAGATAGCGATAGGTGAAATTGAACAGTGCATCTTTGTAGCGATGCACGATCAGGTCAAAGGCGTATTGATCACCCTCCTGAAATCGCTGGATGAGCTCTTCGTCGCTGAGTTGGGAGAGTTTGGAATTCTCTTTATTCATCCGGTTCTAGTCTTGAAACCGCCTGAGGCGGTAAAAGTTCCCGACGATCTCCACCCGATGGCAATGGTTTATTTTCCATGGACGGAAGGCTGCCCCGATCAGGCCGCGGGTTGCGGAGCTGATCTCAAAGGACATAGCGCAATTTAAAAAGTAAAAGTTCGAGCACCAGGGCCGGTTTTTGGTAGCTGCGTTTAAGCTGGGCGTCGGCTTCAAGGAGATGGCCAAGTGCGGCGCTCAGCTGGACGCCTGAAAAGGCGGCGGCCTGGGCGGCATAGTTTTTGAGAAAGAAAGGCTGGATTTTCAGTGCTTTGGCCAGCCCCTCTTCGGGAAGGCGCCGGCTCCGCATGCTGTGCAGCTTGGCCAGGATGAGAAAATGGCGCGCGAGCATGGCGAGTATGCCGGTCGGCTGCTCCCCCTGGGTGAGCATGTGGTGCAGGATGGCAAGACCGGCGCTGATCTTGCCCTGGCCAACCGCGTCACAGAGCTCAAAGACCGAGAACTGGCGCGAGGAACCGACCACGCGCTCCACATCGGTCACCCCGATCTCACGGCTCTCTCCGAGATTGATGCGGATTTTTTCAATCTCGCTGTCGAGCTGGCGCAGACTGCTGCCGGTGAGCCCCTGCAGCATACGGATCGCCTCGGTGCTGATGGTGAGACCGGACTGGCTGACGCGTCTCTGCAGCCATTCCGGCACCTGGTTATCATAGAGGGGCTTGAACTCGACAGCGCTGCAGCTCTGGATGAGCTGCTGCCAGACCGAACGGCGCGCATCGATTTTGGCTGCGGTGAGGATCAGACATGTGCTCTGCAGGGGGCTTTTGGCGTAATTGACGATCATTTCGAGCCCTGCCGCCGGCAGCTGATGGAGATTCTTGACCAGAACCACCCGCCGCGCCGCCATCATCGGATAGGAGGTGGCGATATTGACGATGCCCGCGCCGTCGCTCTCATTGCCGTAAAGCTGGTCAAAGTTGAAATCCTCGCTGCCGGGCTCGACAGCCTTGCGCACGAGGGCCTCACAGGCGAGATCAATCTGGAAATCGTCCTGGCCGTAAAAGAGGTAGAGCGGACTGAATTTGCCCGCGCTCCACTCTTTCTGCAGCTGTTCAACGGAGGTTTTCATCGTTCCCTGTTTTTGTCCCGGCAGCGGGCCAGAAAAGCCTCGAGCAGGGCGCTGCTGCTGCTCATATCCGCCATGGTCTCGGGATGCCACTGCACCCCGAGCACAAACTCCTCGCCGGCCAGCTCGACGCCCTCGATAATGCCGTCCTCCGCGCGGGCGGTTATCTGCAGCGGCTCGGCGAGCTTGTTTATCGCCTGATGATGGGAGCTGTTGACCGTCAGGGTCTCACTGCCGATGATACCGTGCAGGCGGCTGCCCGGCGCAATTGCCGCCGGGTGGTAGGTCAGAACGGGCGACTGGGGCGAGCGGTGCTGCTGCGCTCCCGCCACCTGGGAGGCGATATCCTGCCAAAGCGATCCGCCGAGGGCGACATTGATCATCTGACAGCCGCGGCAGATACCAAAGAGGGGCTTGCGTTGCCGCAGCGCTTCACGGATGAGCTCGATCTCGAAAAAGGTGCGGGGGGGATCGATGCGCCACTGTCCGGCGATGACCTCCTCGCCATAGGCCCCGGCGTAGACGTCGTCACCGCCGGTGAGGAGCAGGCCGTCGATCGCGGCGATCAGGGCCGGGATGCGGCTGTGATCGAGCAGAGTCGGCAGGGCCAGAGGCAGGCAGTCGGCGCTCTCGAGATAGCGGACATACGCCGCGTTGATGAAATAGAGGTCCCGGCCGCGCGCGAAGGGGCGCACATCCGCGGCCGGGCTCTGGTCCATGGTAAAGGCGATGAGCGGGGGCTGCATGGCTTTGGCCTACAGAATAAACAGCATGATTATGCCCAGCAGCAGACAGTAGGGGGCGAACCAGAAGAGCTTGCCCCGGCGCAGGATGCGCAGCATGGCTTCGATCGCGAGCCAGCCGGTGAAAAAAGCGACAGCGGCGCCGATGATCATGATCGTCAGTTTGCTCTGGCCGACGGGTGCGGAGGACATTTCCCCGATCTTGAGCAGGGTGGCGCCCAGCACCGCTGGCAGGGAGAGCAGAAAGGAAAAGCGGGCGGCCTGCTCACCGCGCACGCCGGAGAAGAGGCCGAAGCTGATGGTTGAACCCGACCGCGAAATTCCCGGCAGAATGGCGATGGCCTGAGCCAGGCCCATGACCAGGGTATTGAGGAATGAAAGCTCCTTTTTGCCCGCGGAGGCGAACCGGGTGAGCCCGAGCAGCACGCCGGTGATGATCAGGGCCCAGGCGACGAAGCGTGGATGGTCAAAAGCCGCTTCGAGCGTATCCTTGAACGCCAGGCCGATGATGACCGCGGGAAGGGTGGCGACAACGATATAGACGAGCAGGCGCAGATCGCTCTCTTCGCGATAGCGCTCCCGGAGGTTCTTGCCGCCGCGAAAGAGGCTGAAGAAGGAGGCGAAAAGGTGGCCGATATCCCTGCGAAAGGCGACCAGTACCGCCAGAAAGGTGCCGAAATGGAGCAGGACTTCAAAGGTGATGCCGGCGTCTTCGACGCCGAGGAAATGGCTGAAGAGCACCAGGTGTCCGGAGCTGGAAACCGGCAGAAACTCGGTCAGTCCTTGTACGATCCCGAGTATGATCGAATTGAACAGCGTCACTGCGCCTCCCGTCATCCAATAGGTGTCATCTCCGGCCCCGCCTTAGGCAGGTGAAGCCGGTCTCCGGACCACATCCGGCCCTGCAAATATCCCGGGCCGGGCACCCGGATCAATCAATTATATAGTTTAGCGAAAAAAAAGCAGAGATTCAAGGGATATATAACGAAAAAGGCCCTCATCGAGGGCCTTTTTCGGGTAAAGGGGAATGAATCTAGAACTGGAGCAGATAGCTGGCCATGATCATGAGATCGGGCGCGCCGTCATCCAGGCCGAGGCCCAGGCCGCCGCGGTAGCGGACGTTGCCCATGTTGTAATCCACACCGCCGCTAAGCATCATATAGTCCATCTCGGTCTTGAGGACCCATTCGCCGACGAGAGCCAGGTTCTTGTTCATCGGGTAGATCAGACCGGCACCGAGCGTGAGATAATTGTCGTGTTCGGTCGTTTCTTCCACCTCGAAGGTATCCATATCCAGCTCATAATCGGTATACTCGTAGAAATTGATGCCGACGGTCCCGGTCAGGGTGAAGGCCTCGAGTTTGTGACGGACGGCTCCGAAGGCGCCGAAATTCAGGTGCCCCTGGCCGATGTCCTCGCTGCCCACCGGAAGGGTGGCATAGCCGCCGACTGCAAAGCGGGTCGGGCCGGGCGTCAGCTCATAGCGCAGACCGACATAGGGGTCGGCCAAACCGCCCTGGGAATCGACATCATTGTCGTCATAGCTCCAGTTCAGGTAATGGACACCGACGTTGAGTTCGAGCTTCTCGCCGATGGGCAGTCCGCCCTGGACACCGCCGGTGATCGTGCTGAAGCCGTCATAGCTGCCATAGGTCAGTCCGGCTTCGCCGTAGGGATTGCCGGCGACCACGGCATCATTGAAAAAATTCTGGAACAGATGCACACCATCCGTTTTCTGCGCAAAGGCCATGGTAAAGGGGACCAGCATGCAGAAAACCACCACCAATAGCTTTTTCATTGTACTTCCTCCTTCGTTCGTCTTGTGTGTACTGATTGGTCAACTGCTTGTTATTCCTTCGGGCCCATTTTGGCTTTCATCTCTTCGAGCTCTTTGGAGAGGCCGGCCAGCTTTTCCTGCAGCTCATCGATCTGGGCCTGTGCCTTGGGTTTCATCTTCTCCCAGGTCTCTTCGACCTGCTTGCTGACCCATTGTTTGGCTTCAGAGGCGCGGGCTTCAACCTTGTCCATGGTTTCCTGGACGACCTGGGCTTTGTCGCCCTGCTCCAATTCGCCCTTCTGGATCATATCTTCGACGAATTCTTCGATCTTTTCTTTGGTCGTCGAAAAAATGCCCAAACCGGCCATCATGGCCTTTTTCAGAACATCATCCATTTGATGCCTCCTTTTTGGTCCTGTTAAAGTGGCCTGCACTGGTTCCGGCTCAATCAGGCAAGCGTGTGATATTGCCATCCTTGTACTGCAGTATCATCACTTCGCGATTTACCCTCACGCCCGGCGCAAAGGAATAGCCATTGGCCAATCCGCTGCGCTTTTGGGGTTTGCTTAGCCAGTCCATCACTCCGGCCGCCGTGCGGTTGCCCGCATTGAGGGCGGTGGTGATCAGATGGGTGAGGTCGTAGCCGGCGATGGCCAACTGGCCGCCGGTTGTTCCTGTCGTCAATCTAAAACGATTCCTGAACTGGATATATTCCATGGCGGTCTCATCTGAAAAGGATCCGGCACAAAAAACCGCTCCATTCAGGTAGCGCCGCTGGCTCTTGAGAGCCGAGCCGTGGAGCCAGTCGTCTCCACCGAGCGGGACGGCCTTAATATGGGCGAGACTGAACTGTGGGCCGATGATCGAAATATCTTCCGCATAAGCCGGCATGAAAAAGCCATCGATCGAGAAGAGCTGCGGGATGTCCACGTCTTCGTCCGCCGGAACCGCCGGCCGGCTGGAGGGACGGCTGTAGCTGTATTCTCCGCTCACGCCCGGCTCCATGGCGTTCTGGCCGCCGGGCTCGGCGGGTGTGAAATGAGCGGCCGATGCGCGGATGGCGCTGAACTGGCGGGAGACATCTCCTGTACCCGGAAAATACCACTGCTGCGCGATGATGGTCCCGCCCAGCTTGTCGATAGCGTTGGCGAAGGCATCGCTCATCGCCTGGCCATAGTCATCGGCGGGGGCGAGGGAGACGAAGGTGCGCAGGCCAAGAGTGTTATAGGCATAGCGCGCCAGTGCGGCGCCGCGGCTCTCGAGGTCGCTGGTCATCTGATAGATGCCGGGACCGATGGCGGCGATGCCGTTGTCCGAGGAGACCGGCACGAGCATCGGAATGCGGCGTTCGGAGGCCAGTGCAGCCATGGCGGCGCTGCGGTCGCCGGCGAGTTCACCGATGACCAGATCGACCTGGCTGTCGAGCAGCTCCTGCATCGCCCGGATGCCCTGCTGCATCCGGCTCCCGGAGTCCTTGAGCACCAGTTCGACGCCCCTGGGTTGATCCTGCAGCGCCAGCGCCACGCCGCGCAGAAAATCAAGCCCGTTCGCCGCTTCGAAGCCGCTCAGGGGAAGAATGATGCCGATGCGCAGGTTGTAGAGCAGCTCCCCGGCGGGCCGGCTCCTGATCTCCTGGGCCAGCTGCTGCAGGCGCGCCTCCGGGCCGTTCATCTGCAGCCGCTGCAGCCAAAGCTCACCCTCGCTGCGATGGCCGAGGCCGAATTCCTGCCTGGCCAGCCAGTAAAGCAGCCAGTTGCGGCTGGCGGCGCGCTGGAATTCGCCCAGATATCTCTCCAGCCCGCTTTCGTGCAGCCCCTGACTGACGATGCGGCTGCCGGTCATTTTGGCGGTAGCGACCAGACCCGGATCCCGGTTGCGGTCGATGATGGTGAGGAGATGAACCAGGGCGGGCACGGGCTCCTGAGCACGGTAGCTGGCGCGCGCAAGAGCGAATTCAGCAGCATCGCGGTAGCGGCTCTCCGGAAAATGCCGGATCAGCTTGAGGGCATAGTAGCGCGATTTGTCGGTATCGCCCAGCCTGTCATGGACTGCGCTGAGCAGCAGGTAGATTTTGCTGAGGTGCGGCGCGCTCGCGGGCTTGTCCAGGGCCTCCAAGAGCAGGGTCCTGGCCTGATCGCAGGAGCCGTTCCGGTAGAGGATCAGGCTCTGGTCCAGAATGGCCCTGGTGCTGCCGGTCTGGGCGTCAGCCGGCAGCGGCGTCAGCCACAGCATCGCCGTGAGCAGAAGAGAGAGGATAAGCAGGCGCAAGTTCGTCATGCCATGAGGCGCGCCGGCGGGCCGGATCGTTAGGGGCAAGGTGAACTCCTTCGTGTGTTCTCTATTCAACAGTAACGCTTTTGGCCAGATTTCGCGGCTGATCCACGTCGCAGTTGCGCAGGATAGCCATGTAGTATGCGAATAGCTGCAAGGGGATTATCGTCAGCAAAGGCGAAAGCATTTCGATAGTTTGCGGTACATAGATAACATATTGTGCGTGTTTTTTTATTTCCTGATCCCCCTCGGTGGCGATGGCGATGACCCGGCCGCTGCGCGCCCGCACCTCCTCGATATTGCTGAGGATCTTTTCATAGATGGAGTCGCGGGTGGCGATGACCATCACCGGCATCTGATTGTCGATTAAAGCGATGGGCCCGTGCTTGATCTCCGCGGCCGGATAGCCCTCGGCATGCACATAGGCGATCTCCTTGAGCTTGAGCGCTCCCTCAAGGGCGACCGGGTAGTTGTATCCCCTGCCCAGATAGAGGCAGTTGCGCACATATTGGTGCATTTCGGCGATCTGGCGGATCTGCTCATGCTGTTCGAGGATCTTGCGGATCTTGCCCGGAATCGCCTGCAGCTCGCTGACCAGCTCGCGGCCGCGCGCCGAGGAGATCGAGCGCATCCGCCCCAGAAGCAGGGTGATGAGGGCCAGGACCGTCACCTGCGAGGTGAAGGCCTTGGTCGAGGCGACGCCGATTTCCGGACCGGCGTGAAGGTAGACCCCCGCATCGGTTTCCCGGGCTATGCTCGAGCCCACCACATTGCAGATGCCATAGACTTTGCAGTGCTTGCGCTTCGCCTCGCGAATCGCCGCCAGCGTGTCGGCGGTCTCGCCGGACTGGCTGATGGCGATGACCGCCGAGTCGTCATTGACGATAGGATTGCGGTAGCGGAATTCCGAGGCATACTCCACCTCGACCGGGATCCCTAGCATCTCCTCGAACATGAATTCGCCGATCAGGGCCGAGTGCCAGGAGGTGCCGCACGCGGTCAGGACGATCCGGCGGGCGTAGAGCAGCGACTCGAAATCGTGTTCGATGCCGCCGAGGCGGGCGGTGCCCTCCTCCCACAGCAGCCGGCCGCGCAGGGTGTCGGCGATGGTGCTGGGCTGCTCCATGATCTCCTTGAGCATGAAATGGGCATAGCCCGTCTTTTCGATCTGCTGAAGATCGAGATCGATGGGCTCGGCCATCTTGTCGACGGGGCAATTTTCAATGGTGCGGACCGTCATGCCGCTGCGGGTCAGCACCGCCAGCTCGCCGTCATCGAGATAGGTGACGCTCTTGATCACCCCCACCAGCGGGGCGGCGTCCGATGCGAGAAAGAACTCCCCCTCGCCGTGGCCGATCACCAGGGGAGAGCCGTTGCGCGCCGCCACCAGGGTGTCGGGATTCTCCGCGTCGATAATCGCCAATCCGTAGGTGCCCTGCACGCAGGCGAGCCCCTGGC
>JAKQKF010000558.1 GCA_029560815.1 bacterium | reverse complement strand
CAGCAACGCCTGGGTGATCAACGGCCGCCTGACCGATCATGGTCAGGCCCTCCTCGCCAACGACACCCATCTCATCTTCACTGTGCCCTCGCTCTACTATCTGATGCATCTCCACTCCCCGGCCGTCAATGTGGTCGGCGCTGCTTTTCCCGGGCTGCCCGGCCTGGTGGTCGGCCGCAACGAATATATCGCCTGGGGCATCACCAACGGCATGGTCGATGACATCGATCTGGTCCGGCTGCAGCCGGACAGCAGCGACGCGGACTATTACCGCTTCGGCCGGCAGCGCTACAGGTATATTTACCATGACGAGACCATCGCCATCCGCGGCGGCGGCGAGAAAAAGGTCCGCATCACCTGGAGTCATCTCGGCCCCGTCGTCAGCGCCGAAACCCCGATCCTGGGCTATCGGGGGGAGCATCCCCTGGTCCTGCGCTGGAGCGGTTTTGAAAACGACGACCCCCTGACCTCTTTTCAGCAGCTGCTGAACGCGCAGGATTGGGGCGATTTCCTCGCTGCCCTGGAGAGCAGCAAAAATCCGGGTGAGAATTTTTTCTACGCCGACCGCGCCGGCCAGATCGGCTACAAGCTGGCGGCGGCCGTGCCCCGGCGCACCTATGTTGATGCCATCGTGCCCGCTCAGACGCAGCCGGCACCGTCCGACAGCCTCGCCCCCGCCGACAGCCTGAGCGCGGGCCCCCGCAGCCGCGACTGGCTGGGCTATCTCCCTTACAGTCAGCTGCCGCAGCTTTTTCAACCCCCGTCCGGCTGGATCGCCAACGCGAATAACTGCATGGTCGATACCTCCTATGCCCACTTCATCTCGGCCTACTGGGAGCCCGATTACCGCTATAACCGCATCAAAGCGGCGCTGGACACCCTGTCGCGCTGGGATGTCGCCACCTGCCGGGCCTTGCAGGGGGATCTCTATTCCGGCCATGCGGCTTCTTTCGTACCCCTGCTGATGAAAGCGATCCAGTATCTCGATCTGCCCAGGAACCAGCCCGCCGACTTTGGCCGCGAACTGCTCTCGGTCTGGGATTATCAGCAGACCACCTCCAGCGTGGCCAGCACGGTCTACGAGATG
>JAKQKF010000453.1 GCA_029560815.1 bacterium | reverse complement strand
GCCATCCGGCAGGAGCTCCTCGAGCAGGTGGGCGAGTTCACCCGCAGTGCCCCCCGGCACGACGATATCACCCTGGTGACGGTCAGGGCGCTCCAGTAAGGCCCTGACGGCCGGACGGAGCGGGTCACCCTCAATGGGAGTTACAGCAATGCAAGCGCGACATCTGTTGGCTCTGTTTATCCTCCTCCCAATGCTGCTGACGTGCGAGCGTGCGCCGGAGCCGAAGCGCAGGATCAGACTGGCCGGCCGCAATCCGGCGGCCCAGAGCGGTGAGCCCTTCACCTCGACGATTCATCTCGAACCCGGATCCCGCCGCTCCATCGCCATCCTTTTTTTCGAAAACCGGACCGGCGACCCCGGCCTGGAGTGGCTGGAGAAGGGGCTGACGGAGATGTTCATCCGCTCTCTCTCGCAGAGCAGCTCCCTTACGGTTCTCAGCACGGAGCGGATCTTTGAAATCATGCAGCAGACGGGGAGGGTGAACAACTCTGCGGCGGGGGATGTCGAGCTGGCGGCCCTCGTCTCCCGGCAGGCGGATGTCGAGGCGGTACTGACCGGCGCGGTTTCGCGCCGGGCCGATTCCTTGCAGATCCAGGTGAAGCTCTATGATCCCGTTCAGGGCCGGATCGTGCGGGATGAGAGCGTCGAGGGCAAGGAGCTCAACACCCTCTTCGCCATGGTGGACCAGCTCAGTCAAAGGGTCAAGGGCGCCCTTGCCGCCTCCCAGGAAGAGCAGGGGCTCTCACCGGGGATCGCCGAACTCTCCACCAACTCCCTCGAGGCCTGGCGCTTCTACATGTCGGGCGTCGATTATGAGGGCAAGGCGATGCTCAGCGAGGCGATCGCGCAGTTTGAACAGGCCGCCGCCGCCGACCCTGCCTTCGTCGCCGCCCATTACAAGGCCAGCATCCTGCTCTTCAGCCGGGGCGATCGCGAGCGGGGGCGCCTCTATCTGGAAAAACTCAAACTGCTGCGCGGCAAGGCGACGACCCGGGAACAGTATCAGATCGACAGGCTCGAGAGCGGAACGCGCGGCGACCTTGGCCAGGTCATCGCCGTCTCGAAGCAGTGGCTCGCGGAAAATCCCGATGACATCGACGCCTATTTCAATCTTGGGGATCTCTATTTCGCCCTGCAGGACTATGATCAGGCCCTCAGCTATTATCAGCCCATCCTCAGGATCGATCCCAAATACAAGATCGCCTACAATCAGATCGGCTACTGCTACGCCAGAAAGGGTGATCTCGACCGGGCGGTCGCTGTAATGGAAAAGTACGAGGCGCTCGCGCCCCGCGAGCCCAATCCCTACGACAGCATGGGCGAGATTTATTACAACGCCGGCGAATTTGCCCTGGCGGAGAAGAACCTCAGGCAGGCGCTCAAAAACGATCCCGGCTTTTCCAACTCCTGGATCCTGCTCGCCAATCTCTACCTCGACCGCGGGGAATATGCACGGGCCGACGAGGCCGCTGACCAGTTGATGGCGCGCTCCAATGATGCGGCCTACCGGTCGCAGGGCTTCCTGCTCCGGGGATTCATCCAGTGGCGTATGGGCCGGTTCGGGGAGGCGATCGCCCGTCTCGAAGAGGGGCTCGCGACCCGCATCTCCGCCTATCGCACCGCGACCTGGATCTACGAACTCCATCTCGAAAAGGGGGATACCCTCGGCGCCAGGCGTTCCCTCGAGAGCAGCTATGCCTTCATCCGCGACTCCATCGCAGTGCGTGAGCCTTCCGCACTCAATAGTCTGGCCAATCTGAGCCTCTGGTATGATGTTCATCCGGAGGAGAGCATCCGGCTCATCGAGGAGGCGTACGACCGCATCGACGGCACAGATATCGGCACCTGGGGGCGTTTCTATCTCTCCCTGCTCTATCTGCAAACCGGCCGTCACTCCGCCTATGAGGGGATCACCCCCGATTTTGCCGACGGCTTTATCGGCTATCTGCGCGACGTGCGCAATCTTTCCTTCCCACGCGAGAACTGGAAGGGGCTCAACCTTTTCAACCGTTATATCGCCCGCTATCCCGATGCGGGGATTGAAAAGTACAACCGCCTCATCCGTTACTGCGCCGCGGAAAAGCTCACCCATCCCGAGATGATATTCAGCCTCTATCTGGCCGGCCTCTACACGCAACGCGGCGACACAGCCGGTGCGGCTGGGCTGCTGCGCAGCGCCGGTGTCCCACCGGAGAGGCATTGGCTGCTCAGCGAGCCCTTTGACAACACCCGCGGCTTCATCACCAGATATCCCCCGGAGCGCAGCTCCAGCCAGACGGGAAGGCAGCTCCTGAAAGAGGGTTGGCGTCATCCCGACGACGGCTGCAGTGAAGGCTATATCGACCTGATGAAACACCATGAAAAGCACAACTGGTCGCTCGGCTACGGATTGATCGGCCTGCGCTCCCCCGGGCAGCGGGAGGTGCAGCTGCGCATCGGCACCAACGATGCGGTACGGCTGTGGCTCAACGGGGAGGAGGTCTGGCGGGTGAATATGGGCCGGGATGCCGCCATCGACAACGATGTCGTCAACGTGGTGCTGCGGCCGGGTGTGAACCGGGTGCTGATCAAGGTCTGCAACGACATCAACGAATGGGGCTTCTATTTCCGGGTGACCGACGCCCGGGGGCGGGGCATGCCCGATATCGAATTTGTGCCGGCTGACGCTCTGTAAGGGAGGCCAGGCGGCCGTCGGCAAGGGGATGGCCATCAACGCCCTCTCCGACGGAGTCGATTCATCGGTTGTGACCATGCTCGGCCATATGGCGCTGGGCAAGCAGCTGCGCACGGTCATCATCGATAACGGCATCATGCGTGAAGGGGAGCCGGAACAGGTCGCCGCCTGGTTTAAAAAACTGGGCGTCAAGGTCGAGATCATCGACGCCCGTAAGGAGTTCTTTGCAGCCCTCAAGGGGCTCACCGATCCCGAGGAGAAGCGCGAAGCCATCACCCAGACCTTTTACAAAAAGGTCTTCGGCCGCATCGTCCGGGAGAGCCGGGATGCGCGCACCGCCCGGCCGACACGGCTGCCCTGGGCCCTCCTGGAAGGGCTGGCTGCGGAGATCCTCAAAAAGGTGCCCGGGGTTGTCAGCGTCACCTACAACATCGCCACCAAACCGCCCTCGACGATCGAAGCCGTTTGACCGGCGTTATCCGCCGCTGCCCTTGCAGCGGGATGAAACCGGCAGGAACAATTTGCATGCAGTGTTGCGTTATAATGGGAAATACTGGTCATGGCCTCCGCCGGGAGGCCGGACGGAATTCCCTGATGCACTAACATAAGGAGCCACCCATGAGCATCGCCAAAGTGACCGAGATCATCTCCGCTTCTCCCAAAAGTTTTCAGGATGCCATCGAAAGCGGCATCGAGCGGGCTAATAAAACGCTTGAGAACGTCAGCGGCGCCTGGATCAGCGACCAGAAGGTCGATATAAAAAATGGCAAGATCGTTCAGTATCGCGTCACCATGCGCATCACCTTCATCCTCAAGGATTAAATTTTACCATTTCCCGCGCAGGCGCAGCCATTCAGGATGCGCCTGCAGCGGGCTCATGCGGGCGGTCGCGGTTTGGCCGCCCTTCTTTTGAAAGGATGCTCCAATGCGTTCTCCGGCCTTGTTGATGCTCTTCTTTTGCAGCGCTTTGTGGGCGCAGCAAGTGCAGGTGGAGGTCCAGGTCCCTCTGGATTCCGCTGGTGTTCTGGTGGAGATCTCGCCCGAGCTGCGGACACGAACCCTGCTCTTCCCCGAGG
>JAKQKF010000441.1 GCA_029560815.1 bacterium | reverse complement strand
TTGATAGGCTTTGAGGGCTGCGGCCAGGTCGCCCTGGGCGCTGAAGACATCGCCGACACGATCGAAGCTTACCGAGAGGTCGCGCTGCCAGGAACTGTTGGAGGGGTCTGAGGCCGCCAAATCGCCCAAAACGCCCTGTACCGGCTGCAGAAGCGCCAGACGCGTGGATAAATCGCAATTATTCTCCAGAACGTCATTCAAGTAAAAGTTGAAGCGTTGGCAAATTATGCCCTTTTCTTCATCACTCAAGCCTTTTACATAAAGTAATCCCAATATCCAACTCAATCCCGGATTGGGGCTCTCTCCCCATCCCGCCAGAACAGGCCCCGCCAGGGCGCGGGTGGCGCCATCCAACTCGGCTTGATCCAGGGCTCCGGAATAATAATGGGCGGCCGCAACCTGGTTGTCCGCTGCGATGAGATGATACATCCGCTCATTCTGCCGCAGCGGATCCGATGGGATCAGCGAGGCCAGGTAATCGGCAATTTGGTTGTGTGAGTCGCGGACAAGGCCAGCATCACCGAGATAGCGCCGGCTGATGGCCAGGCGCATTTGCTGATGGAAAAAGTCGTATTGCCCCAGGCCCCCGCGCTGCACCAGATGGGCGCGAAAGCTGCGGCGCAGCACCGCAAAACGTAGATCATCCCAGGGTTCGCCGCTGAACTCCGGCAGTAGCACGCGCAGGTCGCTCTCGCGCCAGCCGCCGCGGCCGAGGGCGACGGCCACGCTGAATGCCCGGCTCCAGGATAATCCATTGACCTCTTCATTACGCGCCAGCATCCAGTCGTAGAGCCCCTCGACTTCAGCCGGCAGCTGTCTGGCCGTATCGAGCAGCAGCTGGTGCAGCCGCTCGTCGCTGCTGCCCGTGTACTTTCGCTCGGCGCGGCTGAAATCATCGGCATCGAGCAGATTCAGTTCTTCAACAGCCAGCTCGAGCCAGAGGGGATTGCCGCCGGCCGGCTGGCCGGCTTCATTCTTTTTGTCCAGCAGAACCCCGGCCACCTCCGCATGAATCCGGCGGTGATAGCGACCGCAGATGGCGTCAATGATCTCCCGCGCTTCCGGGGGCTCCAACAGCGGCAGTTTTTTGTGCGCCACATCATCCCGGCTGCACAGGGCCTCAGCTTCGGGACCCGGCAGGGAGGTGGCGATCAACCGCACGTTGGCCGGCCACTGTCTGGGAAGCCAGGTGAGCTGGCGGGCCCGCGGGGTCTGTTCGAGCTGGTTGAGGGCATCCAGCAGGAGCACCACTCTGTTCCGGCTCCCGGCGCGACCGAGCAGGCGGGTGAACTGCTCCTGCAACTCATCGGCCGTGGGTTTGTCCGGCAGGGGAGAGGCTTCCCCTAGAAACTGCGCCAGTTCCTCGATCCAGCGCTGCAAAATGGCATCCACCTCGGCCGAGCGCAGGCTGATACCGCTGGCGTTGGCCAGCAGCAGCACATCCTCCTCCTGCAGCAGGCGGTAGAGGTGGCTGAAGAGGGCGCTCTTGCCTGAGCCCGGCTCGCCGGTCAGGCAGAGTCCCTGGGGCTGCTCCGGCGCATCGGGGGCGAGGGCGTGGCGCAGGATCTCATCGGTGATTCCGCGACGGCCGACAAAGCGGCGGCTGCGGTTCTGGACGAATTCCTCCAGAACCCAGCGTTCCTGCTCCTGCCAGCTTGGCGTTGGGGCATGGAGGAAGGCCTGAGTCTCCTCATCGAGATCGTCCCAGAGCTGTTCCAGCACCATTTTCCCGAAAGCTTCCAGCCCGGTGACCGACTGGCTCTGCGGGTCCCACTCAGCGGAATATTCGTGCACGCGGCCCTTGAGCTGCGGATCCTCCCTGATGCGCTGCTTGAGCGCCTCCAGCCGATTGTGGGCGTCCTCGCCGTCAGGATTGTGCCGGTCGCTGTAAATCGCCGCTATATCGGGAGGCATTTTATTGTAGGGCAGTGGCTGGCGGAAATAGAAGCGGCTGCGGCGTCGTTGGCCGGGCATTTCGAGGATGCCGTATTCGATTTCCAGGGCGGTGATGCTCTTGCCGGTCACATCGCCCTTGAAATCGGCCTCTGCAGCTGCGGCGGCCAGGCGTTCCTGCGGGGGGATCCAGCCGTAGCGGTCACCGATCAGCGCAATAAGAAAGGGCCGGCTGCGCTCGATTTCGCCGAAGCAGACCTTGAGGACCAGCAGCTCCTTGGACTGCTCCTCGTCGAGGCTGACGGTCTCGACGCCCCAGCGCAGGTCGATGGGCTCAAGGCGGTGGCGCCGATCCCTGAGCTTCTCCATGAGCTCGGGAAAGACCTTATCGCGCAAAAAATCGCGCTCTTTTTGCATGTCGCGAAAGGTGGAGGTGATGAAAACAGGACGGGTGTGCCAAAGCTGGGCGGTGGGCATGAAAACTCCCCTAATTTGAATGGCCGAGCAGGATCTAATTCAATGTAAGAAGATTTTCTCATGTGAGAAATAAAAATTTCAGTCAGGTGTTGATATTTAGTGTGGATCAGTTCAGATCCAGCGCGTTTGATCGTTAATAACAATTGGACCACATCCATGATTCTTGCCCGGATGCGGGTGATCATCAAGCGCATCCTGCGCAAGTACGGCTATCCGCCGGATAAGCAGGCCCGCGCCACCGAGCTGGTCCTCGAGCAGGCGGAGGTGCTGTGCGAGGGGTGGGTGGGGGAGTGAAAATGATCATTTATGCAGCGGCTGCAGTCAATCACCCACTGATCATCGTATACTGTACAGAACACAAATGCCCAGCTCTCCTTGTCATTTACCTTGGCAAGGAAGTTCAGGGCGCAGGAAGCTCCAGGTTTTTGTTAGTCCGGACAAGAACGCCCGGGCAAAGTGCATGGCTATATCTACTCATTACCAGAGAACGATATACAATGAAATCTGAAAAGTTCGCTATAGAGAGGTTTGAGATGCGCTCACTTGACAAAGATATGCAGGAACTGCAGCGCCGGCTGGGCGAAGGGGCGATTCAGCGGGCCTATCAGGGGATCATCTCGTATATGTCTCACTTGCGCGTGGAATTTGCCGCCAGGCAAGGAGAACGATCTGTATCAGGATTGTACCAGGGCTATTTCGACATGACCTACTTCGCGCTCTTTCCGGATGAGCTGAAGAGGCGCGATCTCAAGCTCGCTATCGTCTTTAATTATCAGACCTTCCGCTTCGAGGCCTGGCTGGCTGCGCGTAATCGTCAGGTGCAGCGGCGCTATTGGGAACTGCTTCGTGATGCCGGCTATGACAAGCACGCACTCATCGAGCCCGCCGCCGGCAGCGATGCC
>JAKQKF010000425.1 GCA_029560815.1 bacterium | reverse complement strand
CAGATACTGCCCGTACAGCGTCAGTTTCCGCGACGGCTTCCAGAAAAGGTCGGCGCACCAGAGGCCGTTCATCTGCACCCGGTTATTGCGCTGCTCGACGTAATAGAGGTTGAGGGGATTGAGATAGATCATCTGCCAGGTGCCGTGCACGTCGCCATAGACCGCCGCCTCCGAGAGGCCGAACTGCAGGGTTGGCGAGAGGGCGACATCAAAGCGCTTGATCGACCAGAAGCGGTTGTATTCCTTGTACGTCGAGTCGGCCGACTGGGTGTTGATGGCGAACATGTCGTTGAGGCGGGTGGCGTAGAAAGTGAAGCGGAAACGCCGGCTGCCCAGCTGCAGACCGCCGGCGTCATAGGAATAGGGATTATCCGAGAGGATGAGGCTCTTTTCCCCGGGCGGGCCCCAGTTACGGCTCATCCGGCCCCAAAAGGCGCTCACGCCCTTGTACCTCACCGTCAGGTAGCCGGTCTCGGGCCGGCCGTAGATCCACTCGCCCGTATCGCCGTACCAGGCCGGATCGTACTTGAAATGCTGGTCCAGCACCGTCTTGTGCGCCAGGACGAACCAGGAGGTGCTAAACCTGCCCTCCAGCTCGGCGCGCGCCTCGGTCCACTGATCCTCATCATCGCTGAAGCCACGAAAATAGCCTTGAGCACCAAGATAGCCGCTGGCCTGGTCCTTGCCTGAGCGTTGGTAAGAAGAGATCTCCTTGACCAGCAGCCGCAGTCCGTGCTGCTGCCAGGCGGGCAGGCCGCGGCGGGCGCTGCCGAGGGCGGCCTGGCGAACTTCGAGCGTCGTGTACGGCTGGGTGAGGACGAAAGGCGCCTCCATCCGGCCGGACTGGATGGCATAGTGGAGAAAGGGCGTCAAAGCGGGCGCATCGAACCAGGTCGAGGCCTGATCCTGGGCCTGAACAGCGAGGGGAACGAGCGCTATAAATGCGAGCAGCAGATGCCTGTTCATGGATGCCTGGTTATAATCTGGTTACTCTGGTTCCCACCGGCTTGCGGCGCTGGAAACCAAATGGCTGATAATTCCGGCGCATCACAGCTTGACCAGCAGCAATCCTTCAATACTTTC
>JAKQKF010000413.1 GCA_029560815.1 bacterium | reverse complement strand
TCCCTACTAGTGGGGGGATCTGCCTGAGTTGATTCGTTTCACTTGATGGTGTGGGAAAAGTGCTGCGCCTCGCAGTTGTTTCCCTTTCCCTTTTGCATCCTCCATCTTTGTTATCAGGGTTATTTATGGCTTTCATCATGGGGCTCGATGACCGCTTCCGCCTGCGGGGTCATCATGCAGCGGAGAGCTTTATAGACGGCGCGCTGGTGCTGCGATTTCCCGAGCGTTTTCTTTTTGAGCTGAATACGACGGCTCGGGACGTCCTGATGCTGATGGATGGAGACCGCACTATCGCGCAAATTATATCCACGCTGGCTGTAAGCCATGGCCGTTCAGGGACGGAGATGATACAAGATGTCGGCGCACTGGTGGCGCAGCTCGTTGACCAGGGTATTGTTGAAAAGGTATAACCGTGATGGAATTGAAAGGGAATCAAGTGAATCAGACAGAAACGGCAGTGCAGTATGCCTGCAATCCGGATGTTGTGCTGCGCGAAGAAGATGAGGATGGCGGACTTTTATTCAATCCGGACACCTGTCAAATCCAGCTCCTGAATGCCACCGGCCTTTACATCTGGAAGCGGCTGGATTCGAGCATGGATCTGTCAGCCATAACGGCAAACCTGGTCGAGGCCTTTGCGGATGCCCCCGCGGACCAAGCCGGTGCCGACGTGCGGGAATTCATTGCGGCCATGCGTGAGGCCGGTTTTGTCGGCGTCGTCGAACAAGGCTGATGCTGGGCGTTGGAAGAGGAGGCCTCCGGCCTTCCCTTTTTCTGATGACAAGGACCAGGATGTGATGACGGATGTGCTGGAGAAAAAGAGCGGGGAGAGCAGGACGATGCAGCCGAAGCTGTCACCCCATCATGTCGATATCGCCGTAACCGGCCGGTGCAACCTGGCCTGCCGCTACTGCTTTTATGCCGACGAGATGGTCGGGCGGAGCGATCTGCCCACGGCACGCTGGCTCACCTTTTTCGAAGAGCTGGGTGCCCTCGGGGTGATGACCGTCAGCCTGACCGGCGGCGAGGTCTTTACCCGCCCCGATCTGTTTGAGCTCATCGACGGCGTGATCGCCAACCGCATGCGCTATGAGCTGCTCAGCAACGGCACCCTGATCACCGAAGAGCTGCTGGAGAAATTTGCGGCCGGCCGCCGCCGCTTGCGTCTGAATTCGATCCAGATCTCGGTCGATGGCGCTACGGCCGATGTGCATGATAAAAGCCGTCCGCAGAGCTTTGCGCGCGCCCTGCGCGGCCTGCGCTTGCTCAGGGAGGCCGGCTTTCCGGCCTCTGTGCGCGTTACCGTCAACCGCCATAACGTCGATGATCTGGAGAACATTGCCCGCCTGCTCCTGGAGGAGATCGGACTGGAGAGCTTTAGCACCAATGAGGCCTACGCCTGCGGAGCGACCGACCGATGCACGGAGACTGTTATCCTGACACCAGCGCAGCGTAACCGGGCCATGGCGACCCTCACTCAGTTGAATGAACGCTATGAAGGCCGCATCGAGGCATCGGCCGGCCCGCTCACCCTGGCTCGTGATCTGGCTCAGATCGATGAGA
>JAKQKF010000398.1 GCA_029560815.1 bacterium | reverse complement strand
TGCCAGGACCCGGTGGACAGATCCATTATCTCCAGTCGGCAGAAATAGACGCCTGAAGCAGCTGCGCGATTCAAGCCGTCCCGGCCATCCCAATCGAGCCGGTGCGGACCGGCAGCCTGCTCCGCCTCGAACAGGGTGCGCACCCGCCTTCCCGCCGGATCATAGACCGCCACCCTGACCCGGCCCCGCGTCGGCAGACTGTACTCGATCCGCGTCGATCCATTGAAGGGATTGGGATAGTTCTGCGTCACGCCATACTGGACCGGATTTTCCGCCCGCTCTCCCGGCACGAACGCTGATCCATCCGCATCATATCGCAGCGCATAGACCCCGTCGTACCAGTCGGCCAGCCAGATGATATCCTCCTGAACCGCCAGCCCGTAGCCGTATCCCCCTGTGCGGTAATAGCCGAGCTTGACCGGATGGAGGGGATCCCTGATTGAAAATACCTCCACTCTTCCGTAATAGCTGGCTATGTAAAGAAGCGTGTCCACGATAGCCATCTCTTTGGGCACCGCGCCGGCACTGGCTGAAGCCACTTCCGTGATCTGCGCCGGATTGGAAATATCCAGGACGTGCAGAGCGCCCGCCTCGGCGCCCGCATAGAGATAGTCTCCCTGCACCGCCACCGCGGTGATGGCGCTCGTCGCCAGGATAGAGTCGATTTTCACCGGCTGAGTGATCGTGCTGATATCAAGGACGTTCAGTCCCCGCGTATAGTCCGCCACAAAAAGATAGTGGTCCTGGCCTGCGGCGTCATGGGTCGATCTGGGAGAGGCATAATGCGACACCTCCCGCGGCGCACCCGGGTTGGCAAGATCAACAATGCGCAGGCCGTCACTATACTGCGACAGCAGGGCATAATGGTCAAACAGGGTGATCTTGAAGACACTGCCGATGGTATTGAGTTCGTGGATGAGAACAGGCTGCGCGGGGTTGGTTTTATCCAGCACGGCCAGTCCCCCGTGCGACGCAAAATAGAGATAGTCTCCCCGGACCACGACATCGTTGCCGGCGCCCAGCCAGCCCGTGCTGCCCATCACCCGGGGTGCCGCCGGTTGGGCGATGTCCAGAATCCACAGCGAATGGCGCTGATCGGTGACGTAGGCGTTCTCTCCATCCACTGCGATGCCGTAGATGTCGCCGGCGGTGATGAACTCGCCAGCCAATACCGGATTCGCTGGTGTGCCCACATCAACGACAACGAGGCCACCATTTTCATCGGCGAGATAGGCGTAACCGCCGGAGAGGCCCAGTTTGCGCGTGTAACCCGCGGTGTTCAGCCGGCTGATTTCAACCGGATTGACGGGATCGGTGATATCCAGAACCAGCAGCCCGGCCGCATAGTCGGCAATGAAGGCCGTGCTGCCGGATAGCTCGATGTCGCAAGCGGCGCCCGGCGTATCGTAGAGCTTGACCTCAACGGGATTCGCACGATCCAGAATGGAGTAGATGCGAAGGCCCGAGACGTTGTCACAGAGATAGAGATAATCTCCCCTGATCGCCACTCCCTCGGCCTGTCCTGCGGTGTCGATCTCTTTGGCCAGGAGGGGATGGGCGGGATCCCTGACATCGATCACCGCCAGCCCCGCTTCAGCCTGGGCGGCGTAGAGCCAGCCGTCCAGGAGCGCCATTTCAATGAAATCGTCCGTGTGAGAGAGGGAACCGAGCTGCTGGGGCGCGCTGTGATCTGTATAGTCATAGATGCGGAGGGTATAGTCGCTGAGGAATGCGTAAACCGTGCTGCCCTCCGCAGCGAAGCTTTTGGCCCGGCGGTTATTTACAGGATTTGGCAGTTCCACCGGTGCGTGGAGGTCTGTGATATCGAATATGCCAAAAGCGCCCACATCGGCGACGAGGAAGGCCAGATTGCCATGGAGGGTGATGTCATTGAGAAAGGAGGGAAGCAGGGTTTTGGACAACTCGACCGGCTGCGCCGGATCGGTGAAATCGACGATCTCGAAATAGCCGCCGTTGTTGAAAAAGGCGACATTGTCGCGCACGGCGACGGCGCGGCAGGGACCATTGGCCCAGCGCCCGACCAGAGTGATATTCTCGCTGGCATGCTGCGGGTATGCGGAGTGCGCCGCGAGCAGGACGATCAGGAGACCCGCTGTCCACACCGCTGCTTTTGTGCCATGTCGCATTTGCATACGCTCCTCCCTGATTTTGATGGGAAATCGGATGGCGCAGTGATGAAAACGGCATGAGATGGCCAGAGGCTTTCTTCAGTCCGGGCCTGAGCAGTTGCGCTGTTTCAGCTGGTCCCCTCTCTGTAAAATAATGATTGAGGCAAGTAAACACAAGCAGTATGTTGCTATTCCGTGAAATTGAACATTGCGTTTTCCGGACGGGCTGGTTCGCTATTTACTGCCATCCTGCCAAAGTCCGGTTTTATTGATGCCGTTAACAGATTGTGAACACAATAGTTGAATTTCTGGCAGCCGGACAGTATATTATTGATGGTGCAGCGGCGGAAGGTTCCCCTGGCATGCCGTGCTGAGTGCGAGGCACCGTTCCATTATTACCTTGATTTTGCCGGCAAATTCAGTTACTTTATATGTTGAATTGCATATGGTTAAGTGCAGTGAGAACAACAAGGGATATCCCGGCAGCGCTTGCCGGCGCGGCAAGGCGGCTCAACCGGTATCCCGCCATGGCGGACCTGACCCTGGACAGGCGCGTATGAGCAGAAATCCCGGGCATCAAATAAACCGTGCAGGCTCGATGTGAAGATTGAATTCATCAACCGGCCTGTTCTATCCGATCTGTTTGCGGCAGGGCATTCATTTTGACGGCTTGCACACCCGGCGCCATCACCATCCTCGGCTCACGGATTGACAACATCCCCTCCTATGAAGCCGCTTTCGGCATCCTGCTGCGAGCGTGCAGGGAGGAGGAGCATCCGGATCACATCACCGTCAACAACGCCCATACCATGGTCGAGGGCGCGCGGCGGCCGGAGTTTCAGCACATCATCAACGAATCGCTGCTCTCCCTGGCCGACGGGCGGCCGCTCTCGATCATCGGCTGGCTCAAGGGGGCCAGGACGATGCACCGCATCTTCGGACCGACCCTGCTGGAGAAATCCCTCGACTGGGGCCGGCGGGAGGGACTCCGCCACTTTTTCTTCGGCAACACACCGGAGACCCTGGCCCGGATGGAAAAGGTCATCCGGCAGCGCTATCCCGGGGCCGTCATCGCCGGCATGATCGCGCCGCCCTTCAGGGCCTTCACCGAGGCCGAAAACCAGCTCTGGCTGGAGGAGATGCGCAAGGCCGGTCCGGATCTGATCTGGGTCTCCCTCGGCGCGCCCCGGCAGGAGGAGTGGATCTACCGCCACTACCGCAGCCTCGACCGCGGCCTCTTCATCGGCATCGGCGCCGGTTTTTCCTATCTCGCCGGCACCATCCGGCACGCCCCGGCCTGGATGAAGTATATGGCCCTGGAGTGGTTCTACCGCCTGCTGCAGGAACCCAACCGGCTGTGGCGGCGTTATGTCAAGAACAATACCCTGTTTATCGTCTATATCATTCGCGAATGGCTGACCGGCACGCTCCCGGGCGGCCGCTCCGCCAGGACATCCTAAGCGCATGAAGCAGATCCCCGTCAAGATCAGCGCCCTCCTGCAGGTCCTCACCGACCTCGTCACGGTCCTCCTCGCCCTCTATCTCAGTTACTGGCTGTGGGAGCTTTCGCCTTTCCGGCTCAACCTGCAGATCATCTGGCCGACGCCGCTGCAGGCCCTGCTTGTAAGCCTGCTCTTCATCGCGCTTTTTTACCTGCAGGACGGCTATGAGCGCAAGACGAGCATCCTCAACGTCCGCGCCCGCAAGAATCTGATCAGCGCCATGCTGCTCGGCTGCGCCCTGGTGATCGTCTACTCTTTTTTCACCCGCAAAATCGCCCTCGGCCGGTTGCAGGTTTTTTACCTCTTTTTCCTGATGCTGCTGCTGATCACCATCCAGCGCCATCTCTTCGACAAGCTGCACACGCTGCTGCTGCGCCGGGGGATCGGCGCGCGTCGGGTGCTCATCTTCGGCGCGGGGGAGACCGGCGAGCGCATCGTCAAGGCTCTGCAGCGCTATCCCAAGATGGGCTATCTGCCAGTCGGCTTTGTCGACGATTACAAGCGGGAGGCGGCCGGCAACCCGCTGCCGATTCTCGGCGGCCTGGGCGAACTTAAGCAGATTGCCTCGAAAACGCAGGCGCAGGAGATGATCATCGCCATCCCGTCGGCTCCCCAGGCGCGGATGGAGCAGGTGATGGCGGGCTGCACAGCCGCCGGCCTCTCCTACCGCTACGTGCCCAATCTCTACGATACGGCCATCCAGCGCATCCGCACGGAGGTGATCGACGGTGTGCCGCTCTTCGATCTCGCCCACCTGCACTACTCGCCGGTGAGCGCCCTGGTCAAGCGCCTCTTCGATGTGGCGGCCGCCATCCTGGTCATCGTGGCCACCGCCCCGCTGGTGGCGCTGATCGGACTGGCCATCCGCATTGAAACTCCGGGTCCAGTTTTTTTCCGCCATCTGCGCACGGGCAGGGGGGGCAGGCCGTTCATGCTATGGAAATTCCGGACCATGTAGCGGGAGACCGATCCCTACGCGATCCATCCCCAGAGCCGCCGCGATCCGCGCATCACCAGGGTGGGGAGGGTGCTGCGGCGCACCAGTCTTGACGAGCTGCCCCAGTTCTGGAATGTCCTGCGCGGGGAGA
>JAKQKF010000396.1 GCA_029560815.1 bacterium | reverse complement strand
CCGAGAGCCAGTTTCTCCCGCGCCTCCTCCACGGTTGTGCACTCGTGATCCGACTCCACGCCGGCGGCGATATAGGCCGCCAGCTCAGCGCCGCTCAATCCTGGGGCATGGCCGTCGATGCGCTTGTCGGTCACAATCTTGATCTTGTCGAGCACATCCGGCTCTGCATTGAGGACGCCGGGATAGTTCATCATCTCGCCCAGGCCAAGGACCCAGCGCTCGCGTAAAAAGGGGAAGATATCAAAAGCGCGCAGCTCGGAACCCGCCGATTCCAGAGGAGATGATGGCACACAGGAGGAGAGCATAAAAAACACACTGAGGGGATTATATTTGCTGGCATCCATCATGTAGCGGATGCCTTCATAACCGAGCACATTGGCAATCTCGTGGGGATCGGCGATGACCGAGGTGGTGCCGAGGGGGACGACCGCGCGGCCGAATTGCGGCACCTCCACCATGGAGCTTTCGATATGGACATGACCATCGATGAATCCGGGCGCGAGATACAGCCCCTTGAGATCCACCTCTTCCTCGCCGCGGTAGCCGCTGCCCAGCCCGACGATCGTATCCCGGTAGACCGCCACATCGCTCTTGACGACCTCGCCGGAATAGACATTGACGACCCGCGCATTGCGCAGGACCAGCGAGCACTTGATCTGATGCCGTGCGGCCTGGATCAGCTCTTTGACCATAACGCCTCCCGGACGAATACAACGTTCAGCCCGCCCCGCAACTCTTTTTCTATAATAACAATCCCCTGCAAAAAAAGCAAGGCGAAATCATCCGATCTCCCGCCGCTTTTCCCGAAAAAAAAGAAAGCCGGCTCTCTTGATGAGGGCCGGCCTTCCGGTTGAGTCATGCGCTCCGCTCAGCGGGTATAACTGTTGAGCGCCTTGATGTAATTGGCACGCTCGTAGGCGGCGGGCTCGGCGACATTTTTCTGGCTCATGCTGCCGCGCGCCATCCTTAGATTGGCATATTCGTGCTCCTCGAGCCATTTTTCCATATCATCGAGGATCTTGCCGACGTGGCCGGGCCCGTTCTTGAGCAGAACGGCGCACAGGTTGGCCACATCTGCCCCGGCCATGATCAGCTTGAGAGCATCAGTGGCCGTGTATACCCCGGAGGTCCCGGCCAGGCTCGCCTTGATGCGGCCGAAGAGGATGGCGATCCAGCGCAGGGGCAGGCGCAGATCTTCCGGCGTACTCAACATCACCCCGGGCTTGACCTCGAGGGCCTCCAGGTCGAGATCGGGCTGATAAAAACGGTTGAAAAGGACCAGGGCATCGGCGCCGGCCTCGTCAAGCCGTTTGGCCATCGCTGCGGTCGCACTGAAAAAGGGGCTCAGCTTCATGGCGACGGGAATTTTCACATTGCTCTTGACCGCCTTGAGGACATCGATATAGACCTGTTCAATCTCGGCGCCGGTGCGGGCGGGATCGGTGGCGAGCATGTAGACATTAAGCTCGAGCCCGTCAGCGCCCGCTTCTTCCATCTTCCTGGCATAGTCAATCCAGCCGCCGGTGGAAACCCCGTTGAGGCTGGCGATGATCGGAATTCCGGTGGCCTGCTTGGCCTTGCGAATATGCTCGAGATACCCATCAGGCCCGAGCTTGTAGTCCTGCGCCTCGGGGAAATAGGTCAAGGCCTCGGCAAAGCTCTCGGTGCCGTAGCTGAGAAAATGGTCCAACTCCTCGGCCTCAAACGAAATCTGCTCTTCAAAAAGGGAATAGAGGACGATCGCTGATGCGCCGGCATCCTCGAGTTTTTTAATGGTGTCCAGATTCTTGGAGAGGGGGGAGGCCGAAGGAACCAGAGGGTTCTTGAGCTTCAGACCCATATAGGTGGTTGTTAAATCCATATATGCCTTTCCTTTCTATCTCGGTGATCGCCGCGGCGGATTCAGTGGTGAATCCGCCGGGCGGATTAGTCTCGAATGACCTTTGCGATGGCGGCGGCGATCACTCCGCCGCTTCGGGCTTGCTGCCGCCGTTGCCGTATTCCATCGCCGCCCAGTTTTCATAAAGATGCCAGCGGTCACGGGTCGACTTGGTCGCGTCGGCCAGCAGTTGCCTGGCGCGTTCGGGATGGCTCTTGGTCAGCATTTTGAAGCGGGTTTCGCGGTAGGCGAAATCCTCGAAGGTGATCGAGGGGGCCTTGGAATCCAGCTTGAGGGGATTCTGTCCCTGCGCCGCCAGGTCCGGATTGAAGCGGAAAAGGGGATAGTGGCCGGATTCGACTGCGGCTTTCTGCTCCTCCATGCCCTTGTGCATCGGGATGCCGTGGGCGATGCAGTGCGAGTAGGCCAGAATGATGCTCGGCCCGTCATACGCATCGGCCTCAGTGAAGGCGCGCACCACCTGCAGGTCGTTGTAACCCATGGCCACGCGGGCGACATAAATGTTGCCGTAGCTCATAAAGATCATGCCCATATCCTTCTTGGGCAGGGGCTTGCCGGCGGCCGCGAACTTGGCCACCGCCCCGAGCGGGGTCGACTTGGACATCTGGCCGCCGGTGTTGGAGTAAACCTCGGTGTCAAGCACGAGCACATTGACATTGCGGCCCGAGGCGAGGACGTGATCCAGGCCGCCGTAGCCGATGTCATAAGCCCAGCCGTCGCCGCCGATGATCCAGACGCTCTTCTTGACCAGCATGTCGGCCAGGGAGAAAAGATGCTTGCCCTGCATCGTTTTCGCACCGGAGAGCTTTTTCTTGAGGATTGCGACCCGCTCACGCTGCTCGTAAATGCCCGCTTCGGTGCTCTGGTCAGCCGTCAGCAGTGCGGTGGCCAGATCTTCGCCGATCTCACCGGCTTGAAGCTTGACCAGCTCACGCGCGAATTCAGTGTGTTTGTCGATGGTCAGCCGGTAGCCGAAACCGAACTCGGCATTATCCTCGAAGAGGGAGTTATTCCAGGCCGGCCCGCGACCGTCGCTGTTTTTAGTGTAAGGAGTCGTCGGCAGGTTGCCGCTGTAGATCGAGGAACAGCCTGTGGCATTGGCCGCTACCATACGGTCGCCGTAGAGCTGGGTCAGCAGCTTGAGATAGGGGGTCTCGCCGCAGCCGGCGCAGGCGCCCGAGTACTCGAAGAGCGGCCGCAGCAGCTGGCTGCCCTTGACCGAGGCGATCTTGACCTCCCGGCGGTCCACATCAGGAAGATCAAGGAAAAACTGATAATTCTCGCGCTCCTGGAAGCGGATCGGGGGCTGGGCGCCCATGTTGATCGCCTTCTTGCCAACCTCGGTCTTGTTCTTGGCCGGGCAGACTTCGACGCAGAGGGCGCAGCCAGTGCAGTCCTCCGGTGCGACCTGAATGGTGTACTTCCAGCCTTCCGGAAAATCCTTGCCGCGCGAATCAATGGACTTGAAGGTCGCCGGCGCCTTGGTCAGATGCTTGGAATCGTAGGCTTTCTGACGGATGGCCGCGTGCGGACAAACCATGGCGCACTTGCCGCACTGGATGCAGACCTCCGGATCCCAGACCGGGATCTCCAGGGCGATATTACGCTTCTCGTACTGCGTGGTCCCGGTCTCGAAGGTGCCGTCGACGGGCAGCGCACTCACCGGTATATTATCGCCCTTTTCGATGATGACCTGGCTGACCACGTCGCGGACATACTTCGGGGCGTCAGCCGGTACTACCGCCGGCATCTCCCTGGTGCTGGTCACCACACCCGGGACCGCAACCTTGTGGAGGTGCGCCAGGGTGGCGTCGACCGCTTCATAGTTCTTTTGCACCACAGCATCGCCCTTGGCGCCGTAGGTCTTTTTGATCGCCTTTTTGATATACTTGATCGCCTCTTCCTGGGGCAGGACACCGGAGATGGCAAAGAAACAGGTCTGCATGATGGTGTTGATGCGCACACCCATGCCGGTCTTCTTGGCCACTTCATAGGCGTCAATGACGTAGAAATTCATCTTTTTGTTGACGATTTCTTCCTGATAGACCCGCGGCAGCGTATCCCAGACCTCATCGTGGCTGCTCAGGGTGTTCAGCAAAAAGGTCCCGCCCGGCGCCGCCTTCTCGAGCAGATTAAAGCGCTCGGTGATGAACTGCTGGTGGCAGCCCACGAACTGGGCCTTGTCGACCAGATAGATCGACTTGATCGGCCGCGGACCGAAACGCAGGTGCGACGCCGTCACCGTGCCCGCCTTTTTAGAGTCGTAGACAAAGTAACCCTGGGCATAGTTTTCGGTCTCTTCACCGATGATCTTGATCGAGTTCTTGTTGGCGCCGACGGTGCCATCGGAGCCGAGGCCGTAAAAGAGGGCGCGGAAGACGTCGTCGGGCTCGATCGAAAAAACGGGATCAAAATCGAGGCTGGTTTTGGAGACATCGTCGTTGATGCCGACGGTAAAGTGGTTCTTGGGGGCCGCCTTTTTCATCTCGTCAAAGACCGCTTTGACCATGGCCGGAGTGAACTCCTTCGAAGAGAGTCCGTAGCGGCCGCCGATCACCTTCGGCAGCTGTGCAAAGGGCAGGGTGCCGGCCGAAAAGGCCTCCGTCAGGGCGGTGATCACATCCATGTAGAGGGGTTCGCCGCCTGCACCGGGTTCCTTGGTGCGGTCGAGCACTGCGATCTGCTTCACACTCTTGGGCAGGGCCTTGAAGAGATGCTCGCTGGAGAAAGGACGGAAAAGATGGACCTTGATGAGGCCGACTTTCTCGCCCTGCTTGTTCAGATATTCGACGGTCTCTTCCGCGGTCTCCGCAGCCGAACCCATGACGATGACCACGCGCTCGGCATCCGGAGCGCCTGTATAGTCGAAGAGATGATAATGCCGGCCGACCACCTTGGCGAATTTTTCCATCGCTTCCTCGACAATGGCCGGCACAGCATCGTAAAAGGGGTTACAGGCTTCGCGGCCCTGGAAAAAGAGATCCGGGTTCTGGGCGGTGCCGCGCAGCACCGGTCGCTCCGGCGAGAGGCCGCGCAACCGGTGGGCCATCACCAGATCATCGTCGATCAAGGCGCGCATATCGGCCTCATCCAGCGCTTCGATCTTTTGCACTTCATGGGAGGTGCGGAAACCGTCAAAAAAATGAACGAAGGGAACCCGCGCCTTAAGTGTGGCTGCCTGTGCGATCAACGCAAAGTCATGGGCTTCCTGCACCGAGTTGGAGGCGACCAGCCCCCAGCCGGCGGAGCGCACCGCCATAATGTCGCTGTGGTCGCCAAAGATCGAGAGGGCATGCGTGGCCACAGTTCGGGCCGAAACATGGAACACCGTGGAGGTCAGCTCGCCGGCAATCTTGAACATGTTCGGGATCATTAAAAGAAGGCCCTGCGAGGCCGTAAAGGTAGTCGTCAATGCACCGGTCTGCAGGGCGCCGTGCACAGCACCGGCCGCGCCGCCTTCGCTCTGCATCTCCACCACCTGGGGCACAGTGCCCCAGATGTTCTTCCGGCCTTCGGCGGAATAGGCATCCGCCCACTCCCCCATGTTGGACGAAGGGGTGATGGGATAGATAGCGATCACTTCATTGATCTTGTGGGCAACGAGCGCAGTCGCTTCATTGCCATCGACCAGGATCTTTTCTCTTGCCATTACTAGCCTCCATACAGATGTTGATTACGCTATATATAAACCAATTCAGTTGTTGCTCGGGGTGCTGCTCCCCCTGCGGCCTGTGACGGTTGAGCGGATCAGGCGGGATTTCAAACACTCAGCAATTAAATTAAATAAAAAATAAGTGGAAAGCAAGAATTTTAGCGCCCGCCAACCCGGCAGCCCGGGAGATAGACCTTGATTATAATGGATATTTTTCTTTAATTGAGCCCTGTCAGGCTTCTCCACTCTTAATGCGAGCGATTGACTTATGAATCCACCCTCTGCCCTCTCCCGGCTGGCCGCCTGCGAGGCGATCATCTGTGACCTCGACGGCACGCTCTATCTCGACGGTATCCCCCTGCCCGGCGCCCACGATTTTCTGCGTACAGTCAACGAATCCGGCCGCCAGCTCTTCTACTTCACCAACAACACCTCGCGCTCCCGCCGGAGCTATATCGACAAGCTGATGCGGATCCAATTCCCGGTCTCCGCCGGCCAGATCATCACGGCCGCTGACTGCACCTTCACCTACCTCCGTAATCATCACCTCGAACCCGCCATCTACCTGATCGGCAATAATGATTTGAAAAAGGAGTTTGAAGAGGCGGGTTTTGACTGCTGGGACGAAGAACGGTGCACCCGCGAACTCCCGCAGGCAGTGGTGCTCGGCTTCGATACCGAGCTGACCTACGCGAAAATCCGGACCGGCTATGAGTTAATGATGGCCGGACTCCCTTACATCGCCACCCATGCCGACCTCCTCTGCCCCGTCGCCGGCGGCCGGTTTATCCCGGATGTGGGCTCTTTCATCTCTCTTTTCGCAACCGCAACTGGCGGAATCGAACCCCAGGTCATGGGCAAGCCCAATTTGCCGGCGGTGGAGGCCATCTGCGCACGCACCAGCCTGCCGGTCGAAAAGATCGCCTTCATCGGGGACCGGCTCTACACCGATATCCGCATGGCCCGGCAGTTCGGGATGGTCGGGGTTCTGGTCCTCAGCGGGGAGACCAGCCGGGAGATGGCTGCCGCCTCGACGGATCGCCCGGTTTTGACGGTTGATTACGTCGCCGATCTGATCCCGGTTTTGGACCGTTCCCGCCCGTAGCGCTCACGCGCCCGGCCTGAAAACAAAAATCCCCGGCCCGAATAATCGGGCCGGGGATTTTTTGTATTGTGGATCTGCCGGGCGCGACAGCTGCATTCGGGCTTGAAGAGGGGAACCCGCCTTGCCCTGAGCAGCCGGAATCAGGCGATCGGTTTGGGCTTCATCGCGTTGATGACCGCTTTCTTGTGCGAATTCCAGTAATCGATGCCGGACCATAAGGTAATCAGCGCCGCAATAAAAATGATAATCGAGGTGAGCTGATGATAGCGCCCGGGCGTATCCAGGAGCCGGGGCCACCAGCCCGCCTTGTGGACGATCATCAGGATGAGCACCAGCCATATGCTGACCGCCTGGCCCCAGGCTTTGATCTTTCCACTCTGCCGCGCCGAGACAACAAAACCCTCCAGTGTTGAAAAGACGCGGATGATCGAGACCAGCACATCGCGGTAAAAAAAGATGGCGATCACCCAGAGCGGGGCCAGATCAGCACTGAGGAAACAGAGAAAGATCGAAAAACGCGAGATGCTGTCGGCGAAGGGATCCATCAGCTTGCCGAAATCGGAGGTCTGCTTATTGCGCCGCGCAAAAAAGCCGTCGAACATGTCCGACAGCTCAATGATCAGGGCGAGAAAAAAACAAATGATGTAGGAGGAAAGCGTATTAAACATGAAGGCGACGATGAACAGCGGAGCGAGAAAAATCCGGCTCACGGTGAGAATATTGGGAAGTTTCATGATCAATCTTCGTCCAAAAATTTGCTTGATTTTGATATAAAGTAAACAAAAAAAAACCAATCATCAAGCAAATTATCTCCCCTGCCGCAGACCTGCACACTCCAGACCAGGAAGCTGAATCCAACCGGGGCGATGGTCATCTAACAGCAGTGTTACTAAAGCCCTGCCGGCATCTGCCGGCCTGTTCTCACCAAGGAGGAATCCATGGATATCAAAATCAGTTTTCCGGGCGGACAGCGTGTGGACGCCCAATACGGTCCTGTCACCATCCCGACCAATCAGGACGGCTCCGCCCCCGCCCCCTTCGCTCTGTTTCTGGCTTCCATCGGCACCTGCGCAGGCATCTATGTGCTGAGCTTTTGCAATCAGCGGGGCCTGAACACTGCCGGCCTGGAGATCACCCAGCGCATGATCACCGATCCCCTTAGCCATATGATCCGCAAGATCCAGCTGGAAATCAAATTACCCGCCGGTTTTCCGGAAAAGTACCGGGATGCGGTGATCCGGGCGGCAGACCAGTGTGCAGTAAAAAAACATATGGCCCAACCCCCGGAATTTTCCATCACAACGACAGCGGCCTGATCCATGCCCCAATATCTTGACGTCGCGCAAAATATCATAAATAAGTATTGACTTTTATTTAGAAAAAGCTATATTTATCCCCAAATTATTCATGCAATTATTTTGCCTGATACGAAACTTTTTGAGTCCGCTGTAGTTATACTCTGCAATTCAGGAGATCATATTACTTTGAAAATAGCCTTGATCCACAGCTCCAAAAGCGGCATGGCCGAGATGGTTTCGCGTCAGTTCGTCGAGGAAATACCAGAGGAGGAAGAAGAACCTCCTCCAGATTTGCTCGCCGAGTGCGATTCGGACGAGACTATATCAGCCGTTCAGCGCGCCCTCGCTGAACGGCATCAAGTTGTTTTGATTGAATCAGATGAGTTCGCTTTCCTGCGTCTGCAGAAGAGCCGGCCCGACCTCGTTTTCAATATGGCCGAACGTCTCTCCGGCCCCAACCGCGAATCCCAGATCCCGACCCTTTGCGAATATCTCAATATCCCCTTCACCGGCTCCGATCCCCTTACCCTGGGCATCTGTCTCGACAAGTCCCGGGCCAAGGAGATCCTCACCTATTATCAGATTCCCAACCCGCAATTCTGGATTTTCGACCGCGAAGAGCCCGTTCCCGGCGACCTGCCCCTGCCCCTGATGGTCAAGCCCCTCTATGAGGGCTCAAGCAAAGGGGTCAAGGACAATTCGCTGGTCCGCTCCATCGCCGAACTCCGGGAACGGGTCGGAGAGGTGATCCGGCAATATCGCCAGCCGGTCATCGTTGAACGCTTCCTCCCCGGCCGCGAATTCACGGTCGGCTTCCTCGGCAATGGTCCCGGCCTCGAAATTCTCCCCGTCGTCGAAATTGACCACGCGCAGCTTCCCCGGGGCGCCGCGCCGATCTATTCCTACGAGGCAAAATGGATCTGGGATACAACTGAAAAACCGCTGGCCATCTTCAAGTGCCCCGCCGGCATCTCCCCGGAGCTCCAGACCAGGATAGACGCTCTCATCCGGAAAGTGGTCAGAATCCTCCGCCTCAAGGACTGGGGCCGGATCGATCTCCGTCTCGATGAGCAGGGCGAACCACAGATCATAGAAGTCAATCCGCTCCCGGGGATTCTGCCCAATCCTGATGACAACTCCTGTTTGCCTAAAGCGGCGCGTGCGGCCGGCTATCAGTACAATCAGCTGATCCATCGCGTAGTCGAGGCGGCTGCCGCACGCCATGGACTGGCATCATGACCGGAAAAAGCCCGCTTGTGGGCATCGCGTTCAACGCCTTCGCTCCCGCTGCCGGCCGCAGTGACGAGACCATCTCCGAAACTTCCATCGAACAGACGGCGGGGGATGTGCACGCTCTCCTCAAAGAGGCCGGATACAAGACCGTACTGCTGCCGCTGCGCGACAATCTGCTCGATCTGGCGGAACGTTACAGCAGTGAGCCGTGCGATCTGCTCATCAACCTTTGCGAGGCCTTCCGCGGTATTCCACAGCTCGAATCGCATGTGGCCGCCTTTTTCGAAGCCCTGGGATGGCCCTTCACGGGCAACGGCCCGCTCACCCTGGCTCTCTGCCAGCAGAAATTCGCGAGCAAGGCCCTTCTGCAGGCACACGGGCTGCCCTGCCCCAGCGGATTTCTCGTTCAGCCCGGCGCAGAGCTGCCCGATATCGAGCTGCCGGCCATTGTCAAGCCGAATGCTGAAGACGCCAGCCTGGGCATACACCCCGATTCGGTGGTCTACGAACGGGAACAGCTGCTGCGGCAGGTCGATAAAATCTGGACGAACTACCGTCAGCCCGCCCTGGTGGAACAGTTCATCGACGGCCGTGAATTCAATGTCGGCGTTCTTCAGAGAGGAGCCGGCCTGGAAGCCCTGCCAGTCTCCGAGATAAGCTTCGCCGGCATGCCCGCAGGGACGCCCCACATCGTCGGCTATGAGGCGAAATGGTTCGAGGATCATCCCCTCTACAAGGCCACCGTGCCCCTCTGCCCCGCTCCGATCGATGCAGCAATGCAGGAGGCGCTGCAAAACCTGGCGCTGAGAGCCTTCAGGGCAATGGGCTGCCGCGACTACGCCAGGGTTGATTTCCGGGTCGGAAAAGGCGGCGAAATCTTTGTTCTTGAAGTCAATCCCAATCCCGATATCGGACTCGGCGCCGGGTATGCCCGCGCGCTCAAGGCGGCTGGGCTGCCCTACACCAAATTCTGGCGTATCATCATCAACAACGTCCTCGAGCGCAAGGGGCAATCATGATCCGCGCCATGCAGCTGCAGGACAAAAACGGGGTGATGCGCCTGCTCCATGAAACCGCCATGTTTACAGCCGCCGAGATCGCGGTCGCTGAAGAATTGATCGATCTCTATTTGAATCAGCCCGGGCAGAAAGATTATGTGGTGGATGTGCTCGAAGATGACTCAGGCCGGGTCGTCGGCTATGCCACCTGGGGACCGACCCCCCTTACAGACGGTACATACGATCTCTACTGGATTGCCATCTCACCCGACGCGCAAGGCAAGGGTTACGGGAAAAAGCTGCTGCGCCGGGTCGAGAATAAAATTGAGGAGGAGAAGGGAAGAGTACTGATCATCGAGACTTCATCCCAGCCGAGGTACGAAAGCACCCGGCAGTTCTATCTTAAACAACAATACCAGGAAGTCGTGCGCATCACCGATTTTTACCAAGCGAACGATGATCGCGTTATTTATGCAAAGTATTTTTCTTGAAAGGATTATGAACACTATGGACCACTGGCAGCAACTCCTCAGGGGCAGTCTCACCAAGCCCGAAGAGATTGCCAAACGCTTCGACCTGGATGTCGAAGAGGTTAAAAAGGTTGCAGAGGTATTTCAGTTTCGGATTACGCCATATTATGCCAGCCTGATCAAAGAGAAGGGCGATCCTATCTATCGTCAGATCGTCCCCGACGTCGAGGAACTGGCCGAAAGGAGCGGTATTGCCGATCCTCTTTCGGAAGACAAGGACTCCCCGGTGCCGAGTATCGTTCATCGCTATCCGGACCGTGTTCTCTTTCTGGTTTCGCACAGCTGCGCTTCCTACTGCCGTTTCTGCACCAGAAAGCGCAAGGTCGGCAATTCCGATAAAATCAATCCGCGCCATATCAACGACGGCATCGAATATATCCGCCAGCACAGTGAGATTCGCGACGTCATCGTCTCCGGCGGCGATCCGCTCATGCTCAGCGACAACAAGCTAGAATATATTTTGTCTTCTTTGCGTTCTATTAAGCACATAGAGATCATCCGCATCGGTTCGCGCGTGCCCTGTTTTCTGCCGCAGCGCGTCACCCCGGAGCTGGTGAACATGCTGAAAAAGTACCATCCCCTTTTCATGAATGTTCACTTCAACCACCCGGATGAGATCACGGAAGAGTCCTCGCGCGCGCTGAACCTGCTTGCGGATGCGGGCATTCCTCTCGGCAACCAGACCGTTCTGCTCAAGGGCGTCAACGACAATCCCGAGACCATGAAACGGCTGATGCAGAAGCTCCTGACCGTACGCGTGCGGCCCTATTATATCTATCAGGCCGACTACGTCCAGGGGACCGGCTACCTGCGCACCCGCGTCCAAAAGGGGCTGGAAATCATGCAGGCCCTGCGCGGATGGACTTCGGGACTGGCCGTGCCCGCTTTCGTCATCGACGCCCCCGGAGGCGGTGGCAAAATACCCCTGCTTCCCGAGTACGTTCAATCCGTCGATGATGAGAAAGTGGTCATGCGTAATTACAAGGGCGAGCTTTTTGTCTATCCCCAAACGGCGAATGGAGGGAGCGCCTCCGCACCCGCCAACGCGCACAAGGCGCCCCGCTGCCCGGCCCTGGAAACATTCCCTGAACTGGATGAAATAATCTGCTAGGATCGTGACCGGAAAAAACAGGATCTCACACAGCGCAAAGCCCTACTATTCCCCTTCCCCGGACCTGGTGATCCTCTGGGAGTGGGAATATGATGACGATTTTGTCTTTTACCTCGCAGCCGCTGCAAGGCGGCGCAGCCTGGCCACGCAGATCTATGCGCCCGCCCAGCTGCCCGCCTTTTTGCATACCTGCTCACGCGAAGATTACGCCCCCAGAATGGTGATCGACCGCGCTTCCGATGTCCATAGCGCCCTGCGTCCCGCTCTGGATGCCCTGGTCAAACGCGGCTCAAAAATCATTAATGAACCAGCCCGAGTGGACTGGTGCCGCGACAAGGCGACCATGCATCTTGAACTGGTCTCCAGCGGCATCAATGTCCCCTACGGCATCATCGCCTCCCGCCATGACTCTGCAGAAGCGACTTTCAGCCTCGCCATGGAAAAGCTGGGCCTGCCCTTCGTGATCAAACCCTCCGAGGGTGGCGGCGGCGAAGGAGTCATCCTCGATGCCTCCTCGCCCGGCCATATCACCGAAGCCCTGAAGAAAAGCCCGACCGGCAAGGTCGTCCTACAGAAAAAGGTGACCCCGCAGCTGCTCCAGGACCGCCGCGCCTGGTTCAGAGTCTTTTATATCCTCGACCTCATCACCCTCTGCTGGTGGGACGATCTCACCCATCTCTATGGCCCCTGCGCCGAAAAGGAGATTCCGGAAGAGAATCTGGCCCAGATGCAGCAGATCGTCACCCACATCGCCCGCAAGACGCAAATCCATTTCTTCTCAACCGAAATTGCCATCGACCATGACGGCTCGCTGCAGGTAATCGATTTCGTCAACGAAATCTGCGATATGCGCATGCGCTCTCGGCACGCCAATGGTGTGCCCGACGCCCTGGTCATGAAGATTGTCAACCGCCTCATCGATCACTGCGCCCGCCTCTGATCCAGGGCAGAGTGCACCGCATCCGGATCAGGCGCGGGAAATTACTTGCCCTTTTCCCTCTTCCTGCGTAATTTATTGTTGCGAATTCCCGAAACAAACAAAAGGGATAAGACCATGAAGGGGTTCAAACCCAACCTGTTGATATTTTTCTCGCTGCTTCTACCCTGGTGCCCGCCTTCCCATGCCCAGATCACCGTGCCCGAAATAACCAGCACGCAGCTGCTCGACCATATCACTTTTCTCGCCAGCGATGAACTCCAGGGCCGCCGCTCAGGCAGCGCTGAGGCGGAAGCGGCTGCCGACTATATCCGGCAGCAGTTCGCCGCAGACGGCCTCGTCCTGTTGGGCGAAGAGGGGCTGCAAGGCTTCGAGGTCCTCAACAGCCTCTCCGCCGGAGAGCAGAACCGGTTGAGCATCGACGGAGCAGAAGCCGTCCCGGGCAGGGATTTCACTCCCCTCGCCTTCTCCGAAAACAGCGAGCTCGCCGCCGCCGTCCACTTCGCCGGCTACGGCTTCGCCATCGAATCCGACTCCCTATCCTGGCAGGACTTTGCCGGCCAGGAGCTGAACGGGAAATGGGTCCTCATCCTCCGCGACGGGCCGCCCCCCTCTGCCGCGGGTCATGATCCCTTTGAGCCCCACCGCGCTCTGCGCAAAAAGGCCCAGAACGCACGGGATCACGGCGCTGTAGGCGTCCTTTTCGTCTCGAAAGAGGCACAGGACCAGGAGGAGGCGCTGCCCCGGCTCAACGCCGACCAGGGGCTCGGCAGCATCGGCATTCCCCTCTTCCACATCCGACGCAGCCTCGCCGACCGTATCCTCGCCGGCAGCGGCACCACCATCACCGGTCTGCTGCAGCAGCTCGATTCTACTCTGAAACCGGCCAGCATGGCGATCGCCTGCACAATCGACGCCCGCGCGGAAGTTGTGCGTGAGATGGGCCGCACCCATAACGTCGTCGCCCTGGTGCCGGGGAATGATCCCCTGCTCAAGGATGAATATGTAATCATCGGCGCCCACTATGACCACCTCGGCATGGGCGGCCCCGGATCAGGCTCGCGCCGCCCGGATACCCTCGCTGTACACAATGGCGCCGACGACAACGCCTCCGGCGTAGCCGGTCTCCTCGAACTGGCCGAACAATGGGCTGCAGCAGCGGAAAAGCCCAAACGCTCCCTGCTCTTCATCGCTTTCACCGCTGAGGAGATGGGGCTGCTCGGCTCCAAATATTTCGTCAACAATCCGCTCATCGACCTCAGCCGTGTCCAGTTGATGATCAATATGGACATGATCGGACGCCTGAATCCCGAAACCCGCGCCCTTACCTTCGGCGGTACCGGCACCGCCGCCGGCCTGGGCGAGCTGGTCCAGTCACTGGCCGCCGCCCGTGATCTCCACCCAACCCTCTCGCCGGAAGGGTACGGCCCCTCCGATCATGCCTCCTTCTATGGCCGGGATATCCCCGTCCTCTTCGTCTGGACCAATATCTCCGAAGAGTACCACACCCCGGATGATGACGCCTGGCGGATCAATGCGCCGGGCCAGCAGGAGGTGGTAAACCTGGTCTATGACATCAGCCGTGAAGCGGCCGACCGCAGCAGCCGGCTCGCTTTCCAGGAGGCCGGCCCCAAATCGCAGCCGGCCACCTCCCGGCGCTTCAAGGTCACCCTCGGAATCATGCCCGATTTCACCTCCACCGGAGGCAAGGGGCTGCGCGCAGATGCGGTCATGCCTGATCGTCCCGCCGCACGCGCCGGCATGAAAAAAGGCGACATAATTGTTGCCATGGAAGGCAAGCCGGTGAGTGATATCTATGAGTATATGAACCGCCTCGCCGATTTTCACTCCGGCCAGCGCATCAGCATGGAGATACTGCGCGATGGTGTCAAGCAGATCTTCATCGTTGAGCTGTAAAACGGCCGCTCCGGACCGGAAGCATGGCGCGGCCTCCGCTCGCGCCTGCGCGGAGAGAGCCTCATGAGAGCTTTCATTCTGGTTGGCGGTCTGGGCACCCGCCTGCGGGGCATGGGGATCACCCAGCCCAAAGCGATGGTCGAGATCGGCGGCCGCCCCTTTCTGGAATTCCTGCTGCTTTTTCTGGCCCGCCACGGCCTCCGCGAGATCATCTTTTGTGTCGGCTATGGAGCAGACGAGATCCGTTCCTGGTTCGGCGATGGCAGCCGTTGGGGAGTTTCCATCCTCTACTCACTCGAGGAGTCTCCGCTCGGGACGGGCGGCGCCCTCAAGCAGGCCGAGCCTTTCGCGGTGGAGGAGAATCTGGTCTGCAACGGGGACTCGTTTCTTGAGCTGGATCTCTCCGCCCTGGTCAGCTTTCATCGCAGGAAAAAGGCCCTCGCCTCCATTGCCGCAATAACCGTCCATTCTATAGGTGATTACGGAAACATCCAAACCGGCCGGGGCGGGCGGATCACCGCTTTCACCGAAAAAAGCGCCGGGGGGAGAGGACTCGTCAATGGGGGTATCTATCTCCTCCAGAAGCAAGTCTGGAGGATGATCCCCGGCGGAGGAGCGCTCTCCCTGGAAAAGGAGACCTTTCCCCGGCTGGCAGAAGACGGCCGCTGCTATGCCTATCGAGCCGCGGGCTACTTTCTGGACATCGGCACGCCCGAGCGTCTCGACCGCGCCCGGGCCGAACTGCCGTCCGTAATGCAGCGCATTCTTTCGTAAGGACCGCTCCGCTTGGAGATGGCCCGCAGCGCCAGCTTGCACGCTGGTGCTGAAATCCCCAACCGCTCACTTGAAGAAGAGCCAACATGATCGTTAGAGCCAAAGCGCCTCTGCGCATCAGTTTCTGCGGCGGGGGGACCGACGTAGCCCCCTATCCCCAGGAGAGGGGAGGCGCCGTACTGAGCGCCACCATCGACAAATATGCCTATGCCTCCCTGCTCGAAAAAGATGATGCCCGGATTCACATCACCTCCCTGGACTATGACACCGTCGCCAGCTATGGGCTTGATGAGCCCATGCCCTTCAACGGCGAACTCGACCTCGCCAAGGCGGTCGTCAGGCACTTTTCCCCGCAAAACGGCCTTGATCTCTTTCTCCATTCCGACGCCCCTCCGGGCTCCGGACTGGGTTCATCTTCGACCATGACTGTCGCGATGGTGGGGGTCTTCAAACAGTGGCAGAACAAGCCCTTGACCGACTATGAGATCGCCGAGCTGACCTTTCAGATCGAACGCATCGACCTGCAGATCGTCGGCGGAAAGCAGGACCAGTATGCCGCCACTTTCGGCGGCTTTAATTTCATTGAATTCTTCGATAAAACGGTTGTAGTCAATCCCCTGAGAATCAACGACGCTATCATTAATGAGCTGGAGTACAACCTGCTGCTCTGCTACACCGGCAAGACCCGGCTCTCCGCCAACATCGTCGCCAACCAGACCCGCTCCTACCAGGAGCGCAAGCCGGCTGTCGTTGAAGCCCTGGATCAGATGAAAGCCCTGACCGTCGAGATGAAGAACTGCCTGCTGCGGAGCAGGCTGGACGATTTCGGCCAGCTGCTGCACGAGGCATGGCTGTACAAAAAGAACCTCGACGCCAACATCTCGACCAGCCAGATCGACCAGCTCTATGCAACCGGCCGGGAAAAAGGGGCTTTGGGCGGCAAGATCCTCGGCGCCGGCGGCGGCGGCTACCTGCTCTTCTACTGCCCCTTCCAGAAAAAGCATCAGGTCGCCGAAGCGCTGGAAAAAGCGGGCGGCCAGGTGGTTAAATTCAGCTTTGAACAGCGCGGACTGCAAATATGGGACATCCGATGAAAATCATTCTGGTCGGGACTTCCTTCCCCATGCGCGGCGGCATCGCCCATTATGTCGCCCTGCTCTATCGAAAACTGGTCGAGATGGGCCACGAGGTCCAGATTATCTCCTTTAAAAGACAGTACCCGGATCTGCTTTTCCCTGGCAAGACCCAGCAGGACAACAGCCAGCAGGCCATTGAACTGCCCTCACACCCCCTCATCGACTCCATCAACCCCGTCTCCTGGATCAGAACCTGGCTTCATATCCGCAAACTGAAACCGGATCTGGTGGTCTACAAGTACTGGATGCCTTTCTTCGCCCCCTGCTACGGCACGATCGTCCTGCTGACCCGTCTCTTCACCCGCACCAAATCGCTCTATATCGGCGACAATATTGTACCCCATGAACAGATCCCGGTGGTGGACTGGCTCCTGACCAAATGGGCCCTCTGGAAAGTGGACTATTTTATCGTCCAGTCACAGACTGTCGAGAACGACCTGCTCAGATTCAAACCCCGCGCCCGCTTCAGGCAGGTGCCTCATCCGGTTTATGAAATCTTTACGGCTGATTACACTCAACAGACCGCCCGCACCCGGCTGAATCTCGCTGACGATGAGAAAGTTCTTCTCTTTTTTGGTTATGTGCGGGCCTACAAGGGGCTCCACCACCTGATCGCAGCCCTGCCTGAGGTCCTGAGCGAGATGCCCGTCCGGCTCCTCATCGCCGGCGAATTCTACGAGGATGAAGAAAAATACATCCAGCAGATCAAGGAGTTGGGGCTGGAGCAGGCCATCCTCCTTAAAACCGACTATATCCCCAACGAGGAGGTCGGTCTCTACTTCACTGCCGCCGATGTCACCGTTTTGCCCTACCTCTCCGCAACCCAGAGCGGCATCATTCAAATCGCCTATAATTTTGACAAGCCGGTTATCACCACTGACGTCGGCGGCCTTCCGGAGGTGATCGAGCCGGGCAAGACCGGGTTTATCGTCCCGGCCGCGGACAACCACGCCCTGGCGCAGGCGATCATTCGCTTCTTCAGGGCCCGGGAGGGAACCGATTTCCCGGGTTATATCAAAACCTACAAAAAAAGATTTTCGTGGGAGAATCTGGCCGAAGCCATCACCGGCTTTGACTGAGCTTTGCACGATAATCGCTGTTGACCATCACTTTATGTAAAGGCAGGCGAGATGATAGTTGAACTGGAACAGCTCACCTTCCGCCATTTGCTGCAACGCAGTTTTCGTGAATATGGAGCGTTTCCGGCTCTGGCGAGCGTGGATGAAGAACCCATTTCCTTCCAGCAGCTCAAGATCCGAATTGAGGAGACCATCGCCCTGCTTATGGGCTGCGAAATCCGGGCGGGCAACCGGGTTGTCATCCTCGGCGACAACAGCCCGAATTGGGTGATCGCCTACCTGGCCACTACCTGCATGGGGGCTGTCGCTGTGCCCATCCTCACCGGCTTTGCGGAGGAGGATACCCGCCACATCATCCGCCATTCGGAGGCAGCGGCTGCCTTTGTCTCCGGCAAGATGCGCAGCAAGCTCGACGAACTGGAAAACGCAGAACTCCGCACCCTCATTTCGCTTGAGGATTGGAGCGTCGAGGAGGTTGTAAAACAGCGCACCTCCCTTCTGGGCAAGGAAACCCTCTTCAAACCGGCCGTTCGCAGCTCCCTCGCCCTCTCAGAAGCAACCGCCGCACTCGAGGCGAACCCCCCGCAGGAAGAGGATCTGGCGGTGATCATCTATACCTCCGGAACAACCGGCAACTCCAAAGGGGTCATGCTCACCCAGCGCAATATTATCTATGATGTGGTGCACGCCCTCGAGCGTTTTCCACTATCGCCGGTGGACCGCTTCCTCTCGATTCTGCCGCTCGCTCACTCCTACGAAGCCACAGGCGGACTGCTCGCCCCCCTAGCCACCGGGGTATCGATCCACTATCTCAAGGGGCTGCCCACGCCGGCCAAGCTGCTCGCCGCCATGTCCTCAGTCCACCCGACCGGGGTCCTGACTGTGCCCCTGGTGGTGGACAAGATCTATCGCAAAAAAATTGTGCCGCAGATCCAGAGTAAAAGAGTGCTCAACGCCCTCTACCGCAGGCCCGTTTTCCGCAAAAAGCTGCACAGAATGGCGGGCCGGAAGCTCATCCAGTCGTTTGGCGGAAAGCTGCGTTTCTTCATGTTCGGCGGAGCCGCGCTCAACCCCGACACCGAAACCTTCCTCATCGACGCGGGCATCAGCTACTCCTCCGGCTATGGCATGACCGAGACCTCCCCCATCATGACCATCAATCCGTTCGGCGCAGTGAAAATGGGCTCCTGCGGCCAGGCCATTCCGGGCATTACCATGGCCATTCACCATCCCGACCCGCAGACCGGCATCGGCGAAATCATCGTCCAGGGCGACATCGTCATGCAGGGCTATCTCAAGAATCCCGCCGCCACCCACGAGGTCATGCTCGACACGGGCTGGCTGAAAACCGGTGACCTGGGCTATTTCGATGAAGAGGGCTATCTTTTCATCAAGGGACGTTCCAAGAATGTCATCGTCGGCCCCTCTGGTGAAAACATCTACCCGGAAGTAGTTGAACAGGAGCTCTCGCAGTCCCCCTACATCCAGGAGGCCCTGGTGCATATGGAGAAGAACAGACTGGTGGCCAGAGTTTATCCCGACAGTGATTTCATCGATCAAAAGTTCTCTCTCAACGACATGGAACCCGCCGAGGCGGAAGCCCGGCTGGCCGCAATCCTCGAGCAGGTCCGCGCGGAAACCAATGCCCGCCTGCCGTCGTTCAGCCGCCTGCATGCCCTGATCATCCATCCCGAACCCTTCGAAAAGACCCCGACCAACAAGATCAAACGCCATCTCTATTATGCCACCGGACAATAAAAAAAAGCCCCGGCGTCTGCCGGGGCTTTTTTTTACCTGTATAAAGTGCGCACATCAGAATTCGTTGATCAATCCGACATGGATTTTTCCGCCCAACAGATCGTCGCCATGACCCAAACCGTAATCAAGACTCATGATGCCCAGCCCGGTTTCGAGGCGAAAGCCCAAACCGTAACCGAGTTTGAACTCCTGGAGCTTTTCTGAAGTATTCTGCGCGCTGTAGTAGCCGTAATCAGCGAAAATGAAGGTGCGCGACCGCCGTCCCAGCCAATAACGGTACTCGCAGTTCATCCAGGCTACCGAGCTGCCGCGGAACTGATCCTCGCTGAATCCCCGCAGATTTCTCGCCCCGCCCAGACGAAACTGATCTGTCACCGGAACGATGGGCTCACCGCTGACAAATTGACGACCGTGCAGCCCCACAGCCAGAATCTGGCGCTGGAAGAGCGGGGTGTAGAACTCGAGATCGAGAGTAATCCGCCGGGTTGCGGTTTTGCGTTTGACCCCATCCACCAGAAGAGGTTGCGGCCCGAGATTCTCCTTTTTGCCGCTCTGGTAGGAAGTAGCGTAATAAACACCCTGGCGCGGATTAAGTAGATCATCACGGCTGTCATATTCGATGCCGATGGTTGCATTGAGGGCGCGGCTGCGCAGAAGGCCAAGCCTGTAACTGCCGATTGAATCAGGGAGTATTTCAGTGCGCCCCGCCTGGGCCTGGATGGAAAGCTGATCAAGCAGGGGGATCTCAACTTCCAGACTCAGATCCCGCTGTACATAGGTGGTGTCCTGGATCAGCTGTGTAAAACCGGCGCCGACATGCAAAGGCCAGCCCGCCAGCCATGGTTCGCGGTACCGGAGACTGATATCCTGGGTACGGCGGTCTTTTTTCTGCCAGTGGGCATAAAGAGCGCGGCCGGTGCCAAGCAGATTGCCCAGTGAAATATCGACCAGGCCGGTGAAATAGCCCTTTTCCTCGCCGCTGCCGGGCGAATAACCCACCACCCCGTCGAAGCGGCTGCTCTGGCCCTCCTCGACCCGCAGCAGCAGTCCGCCCTCCTCTCCCGCAGTGTAAAAGAGAACCGGCTCCTCCACCTTTTTAAAGTAGCCGAGCCGCATCAGCCGGCCGACGATTCGCGCCACCTTCTGTTGAGAATAGCGCTCACCGGCTTTGATACGGATTTCACGCAAAATCACGCCGCTCCGCGTCAGAGTGTTGCCGGCGATCTGGATCTCCCGCAGGATCAGCCGCGGTCCGGGCGCAGCTGAATAGCGGAGCTGCAAACCATCCCGCCCGGAATCGAGGGAATCAAGATGAATCTCCTGGAGCTCAAATTTGGCGAAAGGATGGCCCTCCTTGTCCATTTGCAGCAGCGCATCATCCAGATCCTCTTCCAGCTCCGAGCCATTGAGACTCCTGCCGGGGCGGGTGGCAAACCGCTGCAGGAGTTTACGCTGGCCGGTGCTGTCCAGTCCGGCCAGCTCAACGCCCCCGCTGCGCAGCTCGCGCCCTTCGTCGAGGTAGAGAGTGAGGACTGCGCCGCTGCTGTCAGCGGCGATGCGGTAAACGATCGAATCCAGCCGCGCATACCAGTAGCCGGCAGCCGCCAGCCTCTCCAGCAGTCTGCGGCCGTGCTGCTGCAGATCCGCCGCAGCAAATGGGTCCCCGCGCTGCAGACTGAACTCCTCCCGGATCTTCTCCTCTGCCAGGGTACGGGCGCCATAGATCGCAATCCCGGTTACGGGGATGGTGCGCGGCTGGGCGGTGGCGCCCGAAAGGGCGGCCAGGCCGAGCAGAAGAATGGTCAGGATCATTCTCTTCATCATCCTTTTTCCGCCTAGCGAAATGCGGCTGTGATCTGGGCGCGGCCGGTATGGGTCACCCCCTGCCGTTCGGGTTCATTACGTCCCGAATAGGAAAGCGAGGCCTGCACGGTTTGGGAGAGACGGTATTCGAACCGTGCATCCCAGCGCATCGAATAGCCGGCGCTGCGGCCGTCAGCCATTTCATAGGGAATAATACGCCCTGCGGGGGCGACCCCCACCCGGTTCCACTCGACCTCGGCCTGCCAGCGGCCGTTACTGCGCCACGAATAGGTGATGCGCGGTCGCAGGGAGATAAAACGGACCTCGGTTGCAGGCGCAAAAAAGCGGTCCTCTTCCAGGGCAAAGCTGCCCTCCAGTGCGAATTCCAGCGCCGGCTTGGGGCGGTAGGAGAGCTCGACTCTTCCCTGATCGGAGCGGATATCACGGTCCTGGCGAGAACTCTCGCTAAAGCTGCGCGCTATGCGTTTGCGGGCAAAGTCGGACTGGCTGATCAGCCGCGCCCCGATCCGGCCGGTGAGGCGTGCGCTGAGTTCCTTGTCGCGGCGCTCCTGCCCGCCTTCCAGGTACTGGTTGTTCATCTCTTCCTTCTGCTGATAGCGAAGCCGCAGCGAAAAATCCCGCCGCTTCTCGAAGAGAAAAAGATCCTGCCGCCATTGCATTGAACCGAAAAGCGTAACCGCTGATTGCTGGTATTTGTCCAGATTGAGCAGATAGATCTGCCAGACATCCTTCTCCTGCGTCCGCTCCTCAATGGCTGTAAAGGTTTCAGTCGACAGCGCGCTCAGCCATTTCTGCCAGGTGCGCAGCGGTTTTCCCCCCTTCGCCCGACTCCAGAAACGGGAGGGATCCAGGCGCAGCCGCCCGCTCGTCTTGAGTTCGACGACCGGGACCAGGTCGTCAGTGGTGAGGATACGGATGATATAATCGCCGAGGGGATCGAGGACAAATTCATTCAAGTCATCATCAAACCGGTAGGAACCGTCGCCGGGATTGACCTTGATATAGAGACGCTCCTTTTTGGCAGTGGCTGTATTGGAGATCTGATAATTGAAATCGGCATTCAGGGCGCTCTTCCAGGGTGTGAGCAGCAGTTTGAGTTCTGCCAGGTCGGTCTCTTTCCTGCCTATGGCTGAATCTGCATAGGTGCGTGCGCGGTGAGTGTACTCGAGTGATCCGGAGAGGGCCCCCAGCTGCTGCGCCTGGAGCCTGATCTGCTGCGTCCGGGCTGTGGATTGGCCGGCGAATTCGCCGCCACCGGCATAGGATTGATCGTCGCGCCAGGCGTAGAGCGCCCGGGCTGTCACCTTTTTGAAAGGCTGGATATCCACACCGCCCGTCACGGAGTTGAAGCGAAATCCGGTGGCCAGGGAGTCGGACCAGCTCTCCTTCTTCTCTTCACCTTCATATTCGAGGAGGGGTTTGATGAATCCGAGGCTGTAATGGGCTTGACCGCGCGTGCGCAGCCAGTCGCCCTCCTCTGCTGCGCGCCCGTTGCGCCGTGAAATACGTTCAACGCGCATGGAATAGTCGGGCCAGCCGCTCCGGGTCAGCCCCTGCTCCAACTGCCAACGGGTGGAACGGAAATCCTCGCTCTTGGTGATATCGCCATACTCGCCGGCCAGCTGCGCGCCTGCAAAAGGACTCCAGCGTCCGGCCATCTCCCGGACCTTTTCGCCACGCGCAGTGCTGTCGGGCAGATCCCAGCGCCGGTTGTACTCCGCTTCGCTGGTGCGATCAATATCCCTGAACCGGTTCTCCACCTGCCGGAATCGCCCTGAAAGCTCCATCAAGCCCAGGCTGCGCCGGCCCCATTTCAGGGTGTCGGGCGAAATCAATACCTGCCAGTTGTGCGCCAGGCCCTGATTGTCCGCATCGCCCAGCCCTGACCAGGTATTTTGATCCCTGCTGCTCAGGGCCATCTCTCCGCTCAGGCGCAAGGACCGATGCGGCTCGGCGGCAATCTGCAGGTCGAACAGGGTGTGACTTTCGGCGGTTGTCAGAAGCTGGACCGGCAGGTAGCGCCCGGCGCCAGAACCGGCATATTCATAGGCGCCGGAACCCGTATATTTATAGTCGCCTCTGCCGGCGCCGACGTCGGAAAAGATGACCATGTAATCGCCAGAATCAGCCCCCACATAGGTATAGATCCCCTCTGTGCTCTTGACGTAGCGTCCGCTGCCGGCGCCGACATAGCTGCCTCCCTCCACCGCAGCGAGGGCGGAATTGTCGCCCGCCGCGCGCAGAATCTTCAGCTTTTCTTCATCCAGAGTGAAATCGAGAGGATTGTCCTTGTCATCGCTTTCGTGGATGAGGGCACCGGTGAGCTTGATCCTGCCGCTCCAGAGGGAACCGGCGGTCTGGGCCGCATAGATGCTGCGCCGGTATTTTTCATCGGAGAACTGGAAATCGGCAACAATGCGCGAATCGGCGGTGATGAGCCGGCGGCGGGTGAAAGTGATCTGAGCGGAGGCGTAATCTATGATGTAGTCGTTGGTTTCGCCGCGCACCATCGGTTGACCGTCGAGAAAGATCCGTTCCGTTCCGGCGAGCACAATCATGTCGATCTGGCCCCGGTCTCCCTTGAGCTGGTAAGGGCCCTGATTGCCCTCCTGGCCGCTGAAGGATTGCGAGATATATTTACCGCGCGAGACCGCGCCGGAGAAAGTACCCTGGAGGTTTTGAAACCGCGCATTGCCCATCGCTCCCTGCAGTTTCCGGCTGTATTGAGCGAACTGGGAGCCGGAAAAATCGAGAGTATAGTCGCCCATGGTGGCGGAGAAGTGGGGGGAAGTGATCTGTACGAAGACCTTGTCGATCTCCTGCAGATTCTGGGTTGTACCCTCGGGCTGAATCGGTGTGGTCTGATCAGTGAGTGCGGCGATGATCTGGACATTCTCCGCGACTTTGCCGGAGACATTGATATTCAAGCTGGAATTGACCTTCAGGCCACGATTGTTGCCGACGGTGATCCCGCGCGTGATACTGCCGTTCTTGTTAAGCTGTGCAGCGTAATCGACCTCTTCAACGCTTTTCTCACCCTGGAGAGATTGACCGAGTGTGCTGGCTGCGCCGAAAACGCGCTGAACAAGGGGATGACGCTGTTTGACTGTTGCGAGGGGGTAGGGGGGAATTTTGTACTGCAGACGGATTTTCACCCCCTGAGGAATCTGATCGATGAAACGGATCTCGCCTTTGAGATAATTGAGGATGTACTGGTCCCGGGCCAGGGGCTGATGGTCAAGAAAGACACGTTCGGAGTGCGACAGAATGAGTGAGTCGGGCAAAAAATAGGGCCCCTTCCGCCCCTCGCCCAGGATGATCAGATCTTTTTCGAGCAGGGCCATGCCCTCGATTTTGCCGGTGATCTGGGCGTGAGCGGGCACCATCGCCAGAACGAAAAGGGCGATCACCCGCCACCTGATTTTCAACCTGTTCATCCCTTCACTCAAGGAATCTGCAGCCACTGCAGCTCGAAAACCTGGATACGATGGTTGCCCGCCTCGGCGACGAAGAGACGGTCGCCGCTGACCGCGACATCGACGGGATTGGAGAGGGCGCCCAGCTTTTCTCCGGCGGTTCCGATCGCCGCCAGCAGGGCTCCGTTCGGTGCAAAGACGAGCACCTGGTCCCGGCCTGTATCCGCGACAAAGAGGGCGCCGTTGCGCGCCGCCTGGAGGCCGGCCGGCTCTTTCAGCACGCCCGTGCCGGTCTCCTGCAGGTAATTTCCGAAATAATCAAAGACCACGACGCAGCCGCGCAGCCGGTCACTGACGTGGATCCGGTCCTCCCCGTCGATGGCGATTTTTTGCGGTTCGGCCAGTTCGCCCTCACCGCCGGAAAAATCCCCGAAAGAGTAGACCGCCTCCCGCTGGCTGTTCAGCCGCAGTAGACGCAGGTTTTCCGCGTCTGCCACAAAAAGATCGTTGTGAATAGAAAGAGCGATGCCGGCCGGAAAGCCCAGATTCAGCTTGTCATCCTCGCCGGCGGGAAAGTAATAGGCATCGATCCAGTGCAGTTCGCGGTCGCAGCGGATGATACGCCGGTTCTCATAGTCCGCCACATAGAGATCGAGTCCGTTTTCCGCACAGAGATCGGACGGACGATGGAACTGGTTGACTCCCCAACCGAAACCGCCGGTCATCGCCAGCACCTCACCGGTGGCCGAAAGCTTCTGGATGCGGTTGTTACCGGCATCGGCGATATAGAGCGCACCCTCGGGGTCGATGGAGAGGGCTGCTGGTGACCGGAACTGCCCGGGTTCTCCCCCCTCTTTGCCGAAAGAATAGAGAAAGCGCACTGCCAGGCTGTCGCCGGCCCGCGCGGCAGCGCTTGCCAGCAGCAGCCAGATCGCCACCACCAGCGGAACCATGATAAAACTTCTGCCCGTGCTCTTCATAACACTCCAAAAAAGAAAAACCCGAACTTGTTCGGGCGCTCTGCATGGCTGAACCAACCGGTGCGGGAAAGACCTCATCTGCCCCGATCTCGGGGATAGATGACGTAGTTGGAGCTGCGCCGCATCTCGAGATAGCTGCGCCAGCGGTCATAGGCGGCAGCGACTGCCTTGTCGCTTCTGGTGAGCCGGCGCACCTCACGATCCGACAGCCGGCGCCCACCCTGATCCAGTTCGGCCTCGAGGACATGGTCCAGCACCCGCAGCTGCGCCCGGGTGAGATTCCTTTTAATATCGCGGTCATATCGCGCATCTGTGTCATAAATGGGACTGTCGCCGAAAAGAGTGTCCCACGGGCCGGAAATAAATCCCGACCTGGCGATCAGGAACAGAGCGGCGAGCACCATGAAAAAATAAAAGGTCGTTTTCACAGCACTGCGGTCCGGACCGCGCGATTTTGTCTTTGCTTTCGCCATCCCAACTTTCTTGACAGTGTGGCCTGAACGGACAGATCGTTCGCTAAATTAAAGTTAAACAATGCAAAAGTCAAGGAAAAATTGGGGTGGATAAAAATTAAGCTTGGAACTTCACTCAAATTGATGTAATTTTTAAGCAAGGGTCTATTCAGGCCCGATGGCCAAAGTGAATTTCAGTCGGAGGGGATCGCGCCCTTGTTTCATCGCCTTGCAGCTTCCCAAAAAGCAATAACCATGCCGCAATCATGGCAACGGCGACGCCGGCGGGAAATGGCACAGAGCGCATTACGCCTTGCAGGACTGCTCTTGCTGACCATGCAGATTGCCTGTGCATGGAACCCGGAGTTTCGTCAGGGCGGCTATCCTGGCGGGGATGAACAGCGTCTGACCGCAAACACCCGCGGTGAGCGCTTTGGTGAGATGACCCCCGAGACCCTTGAACGCTTCAAGGCCGAGATTCGCACCTACTGGCAATCCCCCTATCTTTGGGGTGGAAATGCGCCGTCGGGCATCGACTGTTCAGGCCTGGTTGGCCGTATCTACAAAAAGGCCGCCGCCATCGACCTGCCGCGAACCACGCGCGAACTCTATGAGCTCGGCATGAACGTGGAAGATCAACCCCTGCAGTTTGCCGATCTGGTCTTTTTCAATTTCGGCAGCAGCCGGCAGCCTGATCATGTGGGACTCTATGTCTCCCGCGGCTATTTCATCCATGCCTCGGTCAAGAATGGGGTGACCCTCTCCCTGATCACGGAGCGACCCTATCTCAACAGCTTCATGGGTGCCCGCCGGCTGCTCAGGTGAGCGATCAGAAAACAACCAGAGTCGAGGAACAACCAGACCCGAGATGGATGGCCATTACAAAGAGCTCACCACACCGGAGATCAAAAAATCCGCAGCAGGCGTGCGCAGGGGAGATCTGGTCGAACTGAGACCAACCGATCTCGCGCTGGGGGGCGCAGCCGTGGCGCGCCTGGACGATCTGGTGGTCTTTGTCGAGAATGCCCTGCCCGGGCAGACCGTCCTGGCCAGAGTTACCAAAAAGAAAAAAAGCTTCGCCGAAGCCCGGCTGGAGAAGGTGCTCGCGCCCGCAGCCGGCCAGGTCGAGCCGCGCTGCGGGCATTTCGGCCACTGCGGCGGCTGCCGCTGGCAGCACCTCGCCTACGAACAGCAGCTGAGCAGCAAACAGCGTCAGGTGGAGGAGACCCTGCGCCATCTCGGTGGTTTTGCCGGGCTGGTTGTGCAGCCGACCCTGCCTTCACCCGAACTCTACGGCTATCGCAACAAGATGGAGTTTTCTTTCTCCCCGCTGCGCTGGCTCCCCAATTATGAAAAGGGGACAGAGAGTGCAACAGTGGAGGGGCTCTATCTCGGGCTGCATGCGAAGGGATTTTTCGACAAGGTCATCGACGTGGAGAGCTGCCATCTCCTCCCGCCGCTGAGCAGTGAAATTCTGCAAGAGGTGCGTCGATTCGCCGTCGACTCCGGGCGTCCCGCCTATCACGCCCGCGATCACCGCGGCTTTTGGCGCTTTCTGGTCGTTCGCCATGCCAGAAAGACCGGCGAACTAATGGTCAACCTCGTCGCCTCCGAGTATGACCGGGCGCTGGCCGGCGCCTTTGCACAGCGGATGCAGGCCAGATTTCCGCAAGTCAGCAGCCTGCTCTACAGCACAACGCAAAGCTTGTCGGGTGTGGCTTTCAGCGAAGCCGAGTATCTGCTCGCCGGCAAATCAACCATCAACGAGAAGCTGGGCAGCCTTTCGTTTGAAATTTCGAGCAATTCGTTTTTTCAGACCAATACCCTGCAGGCTGAAAGACTCTATGATGTCATCATCGATTATGCGCAGCTCCGGCCGGACGAAACCGTCTACGACCTCTACTGCGGCGCAGGCTCCATCTCCCTCTACATCAGCCATCTGGCCGGGAGGGTGGTCGGCTTTGAATCAGTCAAGGCCGCGGTGGATGATGCGCACAGCAATGCCGCGCATAACAAGATAGGCAACTGTTCTTTTGTTTGGGGTGATCTCCGGGACTCGCTTGAGGACACCGGCAAAACTATCGCACGCTATGGCCGGCCTGATGTGCTGATCATCGACCCGCCGCGCGGTGGAATGCACCCTAAAACGGTGGCAGCCGTCCTCCGGCTCGCACCGCAACGCATAGTCCATGTTTCCTGCAATCCGGCCACGCTCGCGCGCGACCTCAAGGTGCTTTGCGCCGAGGTGTACCGGCTGACGAAGGTACAACCCGTCGACATGTTTCCGCACACCGCCCATATCGAGGTGGTGGCGCTCTTGCAGAGAAACGTCCCATCCGCACAGGATGCCACAGTTTAAAACAGGAAAAAATCCATGAACATCTTCAAGAAACTCTTCGGCAAGACCGAAAAGAAAGTCACCCCTTCACCGCGTCCGCAGTCCGGATCCGACCGCCACGATCAAAGCCGGCAGAAGCCGCGCTATCCGCAGGGGCCGAGGCCCGGCGGCAGTTCCGGTTCCCGGCCGCAAGGGGGATCCCCCCAACGCCCCGGCGGGCAGCCGCCCCGGCCGCAGAACATCCCCTCCAGACCAGCCGCCCCCCCGGAGTCCCGCACCCAGGAGAGCGGTGAATCGAGATCACAGGGCAGCGCCTCCTCGCGCTCGCGCCGCCGCCGCAGCAAGCCCCGCCGTCCCGGTGAGAGAGCCCCACAGCAGGAGGCTCCGCAGCCGCAGGTTGTTGAAATGACCGCGCAGCCCAAAGTCGAGCCGGCGGAAGCCCGGCCGGAAACCATCCAAGCCCCCGCAGCCGCAGCTGAACCGGCTGTGCGGGTGCCCAAGGATCCCCTGCCAGAGACCTCTCTCGAACAGCTCTCCGAACCCGTTGCGGCAGGAGTAAAACGGGCCGGCTGGGAACAGCTCATGCCGGTTCAGGCGCGGACCATCCCCTATCTTCTCGGCCACCGTGACCTCATGGTGCAGTCCCGCACCGGCAGCGGAAAAACCGGCGCTTTCATCCTGCCCATGCTCGAACTTTTAGATCTCTCCAAGGCGGAGACCCAAGCCCTGGTCCTTGTCCCCACCCGCGAGCTGGCCAAACAGGTGAACGGCGATGCCCAGCTGCTCTTCGGCGATTCCGGCATGCGCTCAACCGCTGTCTACGGCGGCGTCGGCTATGGCAGCCAGATTGAGGCCTTCCGCGAAGGGGCTCATCTGGTGGTCGGCACTCCGGGGCGTATTCTCGACCATTTGCTCAAGGGCACCCTCAATCTCAACCGCCTTAAAATTCTGGTTCTCGATGAAGCCGATCGCATGCTCTCGATGGGCTTTTATCCGGACATGAAAGAGGTCCAGCAGTACCTCCCCAAGGAATTCAATGCCTACATGTTCTCGGCCACCTTTCCGCCTTTCGTCCTCCATCTGGCCGATGAATTCCTTAACGAGCCGGAACTCATCAGCCTGAGCGGAGATCAGGTGTATGTCGCTGAAACCGAGCACTCTTTCTACATTGTGCCGCCGATGGATAAAGACCGCGCCCTGGTCCGCATCATCGAGATGGATAATCCGGCCCAGGCGATTATTTTCTGCAACACCCGCTCCCAGGTGCACTATGTGGCCATCGTCCTGCAGCGTTTTGGCTATAACGCCGATGAACTCTCCTCGGATCTGCCCCAGAATGCGCGCGAAAAAGTGATGGCGCGTCTGCACAACGGCAGCCTGCGCTTCCTGGTCGCCACCGATGTCGCCGCCCGGGGGATCGACATTCCCCAACTGCCGGTTGTGGTCATGTACGAGCCCCCCGAAGATCCCGAAGCCTACATCCATCGGGCCGGCCGCACCGGACGCGCCGGCGCAAGCGGTGAAGCGATCTCCCTGGTCACTGAGGTTGAGCAGATGGATCTGGATCGCATCGCGCGTAAATTCAACTTCACCCTCATTCCGCGGGTCCTCCCGCAGGACGAGGATGTCGCGGCGAGGGTCACCGAGCGCGTTACCGCCCTGCTGGAGGCCAAATACCGTTCCAAGGACAATGTCGAAAAGGAACGGCTGCGCCGCTTTCAGCCCCTGGCGCAGAGTCTGGCCGACAACAGCGACCTGAACAGCGTCATCGCCATGCTTCTCGATGAGTTCTATCAGCATCTCCTGCATGCCCCGGTGCAAACCACCGAAACTGTGCAGGTTGAGGAACGACCGATGGAGAGAGAGAGCAGCCAGCCGCAGCAGCGGAACAACCGGCCCCGCCGCCGCGGCGGACGTCACCGCAGGCCCGGCGGACGCCCGCAAGCCAATCCCATCGAGTAAATTCAGATCCGAAACCATCCGGCGCGCTGGCGAACCTCTGCCAGCGCGCCTTTGTCTTTCACCCACAAGAGGTCACCCCCATGAAATATCTCGGAGCCCACGTCAGCGCCAGCGGCGGAGTGGAAAACGCCCCCCTGAATGCCCAAGCCATCGGGGCCAAAGCCTTCGCCCTCTTCACCAAAAACCAGCGGCAGTGGCTCGCCAAGGATCTCAGCGCCGAAGAGATCGACCGGTTCAAGCGGCATTGCTCGGAGCTGGGCTTTTCGCCGGATCATATCATGCCCCACGACAGCTACCTGATCAATCTCGGCCATCCCGAAAAGGAAGGGCTGGATAAATCACGCGCCGCCTTTCTGGATGAGATGAAACGCTGCGAGGAACTCGGACTGACCCTGCTCAATTTTCATCCGGGTTCCCATCTCGGCCAGATCTCGCTTGAAAGCAGCCTCCGGCGCGTCGCCGAATCCATCAATATCGCCCTCGACCAGACCCGTGGAGTCAGCGCCGTTATCGAAAACACCGCGGGACAAGGGAGCAATCTCGGTTCCAGATTCGAAGAGCTGGCCGAGATCATCGCACAGGTCGATGACCCCAGCCGGGTTGGCGTCTGTCTCGACACCTGCCACCTCTTCACCTCGGGCTATGACCTCCGCACCCGGGAAGCCTTTGCCGCGACTATGGAGCAGTTCGATGCCATCGTCGGATTTGCCCGGCTCAAGGGGATGCACCTCAATGATGCCAAAAAGGAGCTGGGCACGCGAGTGGATCGCCACGCCCCGATCGGCGAGGGTTTCCTCGGCCTGGATGCCTTCCGCTTCCTGATGCAGGATACCCGTTTCGATGACCTTCCCCTCATTCTCGAAACGCCGGAACCCGATCGGTGGCCGGACGAAATCCGCCTGCTCTACTCTTTCGCCGGCGAAGCGCAGCCCTCCTCCTGAACAGAACAAAAAAAACACCGGAAGCGAAAGATATCGCTTCCGGTGGCCGTTTCAAAAAACTTCTACCTGACTAAAAGACCTTTATATCTCCCAAGCCCACATTGGCCAAAACCAGCAAACGCGCAGGGGCTTCATCATAGCGCGGCGTCTGATAGGTCATCTCCTGATTGAATCCGTCCGCTTTCTGGTCAAACACCTTGATATCACCCAGTCCCACATGCGCCTGGACCCTGACCGCCATCCCTGGCAGCAGATCGACGTGGACATCGCCCATACCGCTGCGCAGATAGAGACGGTGCTCTCCCGGTTCAAGCGCGATTTGCGAGGCATCGATGACTACCGAGCCGACCATGGTCTTGACCACGCCGCCGTTGAATCCCTGCCCGGGGAGCTTGACGCGCAGATCGCCTAGCAAAGAATCCCGGTAGAGACTGCCTTCGACCGGCGGGGCCGCTGCAGCGATACCTGACGGAGTTTCATATCCGGTCGACGAAGAACGGCGATTGCCCATGACCAGGTAGAGCCCGAGGGCGATCAGGGCTACCGGCCAGAAGTTAAAGATCCATCTGATGATATCAAACAGCGATGGACCATCGAAGAGCAGCAGAAAGCCGACAACAATGAGCACAAGGCCCATGATGAACGATCCGCGATTAGACTGGACGGCCATTTTTATCCTCTCGATATGTCCGATTATACGTGCTCACTGGTGATCACTCCCTCCTGTTACCGGCTCGGATAGGCGCGGCCCTCGTTTTCGGCGATATACTTTTCGGCCTCGATCGCCGCCGTACATCCGGAAGCGGCGGCAGTGATCGCCTGCCGGTAGATGGAATCCTGAACATCGCCGCAGGCCAGAACACCGGGGACATTGGTGTGCGTACGGCGGTCGGTCTCGATATAGCCGGTTTCATCCAGCTGGACCTGTCCTGCAAAGAGTTCGGTGTTGGGCTTGTGGCCGATGAAGACAAAGACCCCGTCCACCGGAAACACGGAGCTCTCTCCGCTCTTGACATTTTTCAGGCGCAGATGGGTCACCGCGGTGTCGCCCACGATCTCTTCTACAACCGTATCCCAGACAAAAGCCATCTTTTCATGCTTCAGCGCCCGCTCCTGGAGTATGGCGTCGGCGCGCAGCCGGTCACGGCGGTGAATGATGGTCACCTTCTCCGCAAAGCGGGTTAGAAAAAGCCCCTCATCCAGGGCGCTGTTGCCGCCGCCGACCACCACCACCTGCTTTCCCGTGAAGAAAAAGCCGTCGCAGGTGGCGCAGTAGGAGACCCCCTTGCCGATGTATTTATCCTCGCCCGGCAGACCCAGACGCTTGGGGGTCGATCCGGTAGCGATGATGACCACGCGGGCTTGAAAGGTTTCCGTCGCCGTCTTGACGATCTTGACCTCCCCGGTCAAGTCCACGCTTTGCACGACATCGTAGAGCATCTCCGCACCGAAGCGGGTCGCCTGCTTCTCAAAGAGCTGATAGATCTCAAAACCGCTCACCCCTTCCGGAAAGCCCGGAAAGTTCTCCAGATCGTTGGTCAGCGTAACCTGGCCACCCTGTTCCAGTCCGCTGATCACCAGGGGGCGAAGGTTGGCGCGCCCGGCGTAAATGGCCGCCGTCAACCCGGCAGGGCCTGAACCAATGATGATAACATCTCGCATGATTATACTTCTCTCCATCCTGTTTGTTAGTACGTTTTTTGGCGTTAATTAGATTCATAAAAAGCCGCAAGTATTCAAACTATTTTGCCGCCCTTAAACGGGATTGGGGATGTCGATGAAATCGACTTCAACCTCCATCTTGCGCATGAGGTGCTCACCCAGGGCGCGGATCCCCAAACACTCTGTTGCATAGTGGCCGGCGGCAAAAAAATGGATCCCCGCTTCCCGCGCGAGGTGCATGGTCGGTTCGCGCACCTCTCCGGTGATGAAGGCATCAAGCCCCTCCTCGATCGCCAGGGCCAGGTCGCCGGCGGCGCCGCCGGAGCAGTAGCCGATGTGTCGAATCCTGTCCGGCCCGAAATTGAAGGCGAACGGTTCGCGATCGAAGATATAGAGGAGCTGCTGCTGCAGTTCGGCAAAATCCATCTCTTCGATCGAACCCTTCAAGCCGATCTCGCCAAGGGGCGCAACGTTGTGCATCCCCAGCGCCTTGGCCGCCAGGGCATTATTGCCCACCTCCTCATGCAGATCAAGGCACAAGTGGTAGGCCAGCAAACTGACATCGTGGTCCAGAAGAGCCTTGATCCGCTGCCGGAAAGGCCCCTGCACCACCCTGCTCTCCCTGTCCCACAGAATACCGTGATGAACCATGATCATGTCGGCCTCTTTTTTAAAGGCCTCGTCGAACAGAGCCAGAGAGGCGGATACCCCGGTCACGATGCGCCGGACCTCGGCCCGGCCCTCAACCTGCAGCCCCATGGGGCCGTAGTCGTGAATATCCCCGACTCTGAGATAATCCGCCAGATAGGTGATCAGATCATCGCGCAGAACCATAATCCACCCTCAATAGTTGGTACAGCGCCGGAAGGTACGCCAGCCCGCTCGCCCCACCCTTATCAACTCTAATTTAAAGCACAGGAATTGAAACGCAAGAGAAATTGTTGCAAACGGCCCCCTTCCAGGCGGCTGCGCCCGGTGCATCCAAAAAGCATTTGGCTTTGTTTCTATTTTATCCTATATTTTAAAAATTCATGCGCCAACAGGCCACGGCCGGCGCACTCTCAGCGGCTCATGTCAATTTGCCCGGATTTTCTTGTGGAAATCAGATACAGATCAGTCAGCGGCACCCGCGATGTGCTGCCGGAGGAACAACCCTACTGGCGTTTCATCGAGAAAAAAATAGCGGAAATAACCGCCCTCTTCGGCTATCAGCGGGTGGATCCGCCGATCTTTGAAGAGACGCCCCTCTTCATCCGCGGTGTGGGCGAGACCACCGACATCGTGGAAAAAGAGATGTACAGCTTCCTGGACAAGGGCAAGACCGCCTTGACCTTGCGCCCTGAATTCACCGCCGGAGTCATGCGCCTCTACCTGCAAAACGGGCTGCACATGCTCTCCAAGCCGGTCAAGCTCTATTCGATCGGCCCGGTCTTCCGGTTTGAGCGCCCCCAGGCCGGAAGATTCCGCCAGCACACGCAGTTCAATGTCGAAGCCCTCGGGGAACAGGACCCGGCCATCGATCTGGAAGTCATGTCCGTCGCCTGGCAACTCTATGCTGAACTGGGCTTCGCCGATCTCGCCTTTCAGCTCAACAGCACCGGCTGCCCGCAATGCCGCCCTCACTACATTGAAATACTCAAGGCCTATTACCGGGAGCACCTGCACGAGATCTGCGAGGACTGCAAGCGCCGGCTGGAGCGTAACGCCCTCCGTCTGCTCGACTGCAAGGTGACCGGCTGCCAACCGGTCATCGCCAGCGCCCCGGTGATCAGCGAGCACCTGTGCACCGAGTGCGACAGCCATTTTTCCGCCCTGACCGGCTATCTACGCAGATTGGGCAGGCCTTATGTCATCAACCACAAGCTGGTGCGCGGGCTCGACTATTATACCAAGACCGTCTTCGAGGTTTGGGCCAAGGGCATCGGCGCCCAGAATGCGATGTGCGGCGGAGGCCGCTATGACGGCCTGATCGAACAGCTTGGGGGGGACCCCACTCCCGGCATCGGCTTCGGCTCGGGCATCGAGCGGATCATTCTCAGCATGAAAGAGCAGGGCCTCGCACCGGATCCCCTTCCTGCACCGCAGATTCTGGTCGCCCATGCGGGCGCCGCCGCCAAAGCGGCCGCCGTGGAGGTGGTTTTCCGGCTGCGCGATCACCGGATCGGCGCGCTCATGGCCTTTGGCGAGCGCAGCCTTAAATCCCAGATGCGCGAAGCCAACCGGCTTAACGCCGGTGTGGTCATCATCATCGCCGAGCACGAACTGGAGGCGCAGACCCTCACGATCAAGGATCTGCGCGATGGCTCCCAGGCGGAGATCCCCGCCGCAGAGTTGATCGAACATATCAAGGCCAAGGGCTTGCGCTGAACCGGGAACGCCGACCATGCCCATTTCCAAACAGCAGATCAGGGATCTGCGCCGTCTGCAGCAGAAAAAATTCCGCGAACAGGAACAGGCCTTTCTCATCGAGGGTGTGCGGCTCTGCGAGGAGGCGCTGACGGCGGGAGCCCCCCTTGAGTGTGCCTTTTTCACCCCGCAGGAGATGGGGAATCCACGCAGCCGGGACCTGCTTCAGGCTTTCAGCGACGCGGGTGTTCCACTCCAGCCCGTTGATGCCGCTACCCTCGCCGCATTGACGGAAACGCAGAGCCCGCAGGGCATAACGGCACTTGTCCGCACAAGCGGCGCCGGACCGTTCTCACCTGCGGCAAACCGGGAACCCCTGGTGTTGGCGATCGACAGACTGGCTGACCCGGGCAATCTCGGGACTCTCATGCGTACGGCGCAGTGGTTCGGAGTGAGGACCCTTCTTTTAAGCCGCGACTCTGTGGAGCTCCACAACCCGAAAGTGGTCCGCAGCAGTATGGGTGCGCTCTTCCGACTGCGCGTTCATGAAAACGTCGATCTGGTGCACGCGGCTGCGGAGGCCAAAGCGGCCGGATGGCGCCTGCTTGCCGCCGAGGCGGCCGCCGGCCGGTCGGCGCGCCAGCTAACCGGCAGCGGGCGCGATCTGCTCTTCATCGGCAGCGAAGCGCATGGCCTGAAAAGCGGCCTGGATCCCCTTATCGATCTGCGTATAACCATCCCGGGGAGCAGCGGCGTGGAATCTCTCAACGCCGCTATCGCTGCTGGCATCCTGCTCTACCAATTAACCGCGCCCCAATAACGGCAATGGAATGCGATGAACCCTGAAGACGACAACAGTTACCTCGATGCCAGGACCCTGTCCAGGATACTGCTCTGGACGCTCGCCATGTTTTTCTTCAGCATCTTTTTCGGCGCCCTGATGGTCTTTTGGGCCGGCCCCAAGATGGGCCTGCTCGCCGAAACCCTTTTCATCATCCCGGCCCTCCTCTTTGTTTTCAAGCGGAAAATGCCCTTCAGGCGCACCTTCCGGTTCAATCCTGTTTCCCCGCAGATCCTCTTTTATACCCTGCTGATCGCGCTGCCGGTAATGATCCTGGGCGATGAACTGGATCGACTCATCGCCACGGTTTTTCCGCTGCCCGCCTGGTTTGACGTCGGGGACCTGATGTCAATCCACTCTTTCCTTGACGGGCTTCTCATTATCGGCAACGGGGTGATTGTGGCCGCCATCGCCGAGGAGATGCTCTTCCGCGGACTGATCCAGCGCTCACTCGAACGGACACACGACATCGCCACCGCCATCGTCCTTTCAGCCATCATCTTTGCCATGTTCCATTTCAATATCTGGTGGATGATTCAAATCACCATGCTCGGACTTGTGCTGGGGTATCTGACCTGGCACAGCGAGAGCATCTGGCCCGCCATCCTCATCCACGGGGTCAACAACCTGCTCTCGATTCTTGCGGCCAATGCTGCCGAGGAACAGTTGACCTGGTATACCTCCGGAGAGCATGTCCGCTGGATATGGCTCGCCGCTGCCCTGCTGCTCCTGATCCCGGCCTTTGTCGGCTTTCAAAAGGCCTGCAATGCACGCCGCATACCGGCTGTCAACGACCGAACTGTAGGAGATGAACATGAATAAAAGCATACCACAGGTCCGCATCGGCATGATCCAGTCCGCCGAGACGATCCGCTTCCAGTGCGCCGCCGCTTTTTCCCTGCTCGATCTGCAGGGCCGCCGGATTACCGGGGGAAAAGCCGGCACTGCTTATGAAGCGGTGATCGTCCGGGCCGAGAGCGCCAGCCTCCGCTTCCGTGTCCGCCTCGCCATCGCCCTGACTGAAGAGGAGGCGCGACTGCAGCAGGAGAAACTGGCCGCCCGGGCTATTCCCACCTCGCTCTGGCATCCAGGGATCGTGCTCGAGCTCGCCGATTTCATTATGGACAACCGGGAATACTGGATCGTCACCGAGCCCTTTGCGGATGAAGCGGCCGCCAAATCCTTTGCAGGAGGATATGAGCCCGTCGGCGAAGCCGTGGTGGTGAAAGAGATTGTCCGCAAGGCTGCCGGCACATTGAAGCTGATGGACCACTCCTTCACCGACGCCTGTCGCGTCGTCCCCGACGACCCCGAGGCGCATATCCACCTGCTCGATGTCACCGTGGGTATCGAATTCCACTGGCAGCACACCCGCACCCAACTCCTGCCCGGCATTCTCGAAATCTGCTTCAACAATGCCGGCCGGCTCCAGGCCATCAACGAGCTGGATGTCGAGACCTACCTGATCAGCGTCAACTCCTCGGAGATGACCAAAGAAAATCCGATCGAACTGCTCAAGGCCCAGACGATCGCCGCCCGCAGCACCATCCTGGCCACTATGGGCAAACACCACTATGATGAGAAATTCCATCTCTGCTCCGATGACCACTGCCAGTGTTATCACGGTGTGGCCAACATTTCGGAGCACTCCCGCTCCGCCGCGCACGACACCGAGGGCGTCAACCTGATTCACGCCGGCAAAGTTTGCGATGCGCGTTATGCCAAGATCTGCGGCGGTATTATGGAGGACTATGCGCATATCTGGGATAACCGCGAGGTCCCCTATCTCGTCACCGGAGTCGACGGCCGGGAGAAGCTGGATTATCCTCTCAGCGGCGAAGAGCAGGTCATCGCCTATATCAACAGCTCCCCGGATGTCTGGTGCAACACTCAAAGGCATGAGATTCCCTCCTCACTTCCCTACAATACACGGGACCTCTTCCGCTGGCGGGTCTCCTATCCTCGTCTCGAGCTGGGTGAATTGATCAGCCGCCGGCTTGGCATCACTTTCGGGGATCTGGTCGATTTGATCCCCGGCGACCGCGCTCCCGGCGGACGGCTCATCCACCTGGATGTGGTCGGCAGCGAGCGCACGGTGCGCATCGGCAAGGAGTTGGTTATCCGCCGCGCCCTCTCCGAGAGCCATCTCTACAGCGCCTGCTTCTACATTGAACGCGACCGCGACCAGGCGGGGCGGGTAACCGACTTTCACTTTATCGGGGCCGGCTGGGGGCATGGCGTCGGCCTCTGCCAGGTTGGCGCAACCGTTATGGCCCAGCAGGGCTATGACCATCAGGCCATCCTGACCCATTATTACAAAAACAGCCGGCTGGCAAAACTCTATTAAAAACCTTTCCGCAGACCCGGCCTTCTGTCGCTATCTTATAACAGATTAGTACAATTCAGGCCCGCCAAATGACTGCGGAATGGTATGAAGATAGTTATTTATAACGACGAATTGCGCTCCGGGATGCAGATGTATCTGGCCTTGAGCAACCGTCATGATGTACGCGTCGCCCAGGATGTGGATGATCTTTTCGCCATGCTGGATCAGGCGGCGGCCGACCTGACCATCCTCGATCTCGTCCCGCCGGATTCCCCTGACCAGCCGGTGGACGGCCTGGACATCGCCCACAAGATCCAGACCCGGCACCCCCAGATCAAACTCGTCGGTGTCTACGATCAGGGAGATCAAAACCTGGTTAAAAAAGCCCGGGCGAACGGAATTGTGGAGCTGATTGCCCGGCCGATCAAAAACCGGGAGCTTCTGGGGCTGATCGAAAAATAGGTTCGGTTGAGAAAAAATCAATTGCGGCGGATTCTTTCGCCTGTGAAGCCGGTGTTTTCATTGCCGGCTTTTTTATTGATAAACCTGTTGCAAATAATCTGCATAAACTGTACTTTATCAAAAAGACAAGAGTGGATATGAGCATAGAAACCGATTTCCTCGTCATTGGCAGCGGCATCGGTGGCCTTTCAACCGCCCTCAAACTGGCCAAAAAAGGCACCGTCGCTGTCATCACCAAGAAACACCAATCGGATTCGAATACCAACTACGCCCAGGGCGGCATTGCCTCGGTTTTTGACAAGGGAGACTCCTACGAGCTCCATATCCAGGACACCCTGACCGCCGGCGCTGGTCTCTGCCATGAAGAGGCCGTTCGGCTGATCGTCGAGCAGGGACCGAAACGGGTCAAAGAGCTCTTCAGGATCGGCGTCCCCTTCACCCAAAATGCCTCGGGTCAGTTCGACCTCGGCCGGGAGGGCGGACACCACCACAACCGCATCGTTCACGTCAAGGACCATACCGGCCGCGATGTCGAGACCGCCCTGCTCGAAGCCGTGCGCCAGAATCCCAAAATCACCATCTATGAACACCACATGGCCGTCGAGCTTATCACCGAGCACCATGTCTTCGCAGCGCGGCCGGTCACCGATCTCTCGATCAACTGCTGGGGCGCCTACGTTCTGGACATCAATGACAACCGGATCGAGCAATACATCGCCAAGGCGACCGTGCTCGCCACCGGAGGCTGCGGCCAGGTCTACCTGCACACCACCAACCCTTCCATCGCCACCGGAGACGGGATGGCTCTCGCTTTCCGCGCCGGAGCCACCATCGCCAACATGGAGTTCATGCAGTTCCACCCCACCTCCCTCTATCACCCGGAGGCCAACTCTTTCCTGATTTCCGAAGCGGTGCGCGGATTTGGCGGACGGCTGATCCACAAGGATGGCGAATCCTTCATGGAAAAATATCATCCCATGGCCGCCCTCGCCCCGCGCGATATCGTCGCCCGCGCCATCGATACCGAGCTTAAAAAACGGGGCGTCGCATGCGTCTTTCTCGATGTCAGCCATCTGGATGCGGACGCGGTCCGCAACCGCTTCCCCAACATCTACGAAAACTGCCTGCGCTACAAGATAGACATCACCAAGGAACCCATACCGGTGGTTCCCGCCGCCCATTATGCCTGCGGCGGGGTTAAAACCGATCTCAAGGGCCGTTCCAGCATCGCCGGCCTCTTCGCCTGTGGGGAGGTGACCTGCACCGGAGTGCACGGCGCCAACCGCCTTGCCTCCAATTCCCTGCTCGAAGCCGTTGTTTTCGCCCACGAGGCCAGCCAGGCCGCCATCCAGTTCGCCGCCAGACGGGACAAAATCCCCTACCCCATTCCCCAATGGGATGACAGCGGCACCTTCAACCAGGAGGAGTGGGTCCTCATCTCCCATGACCGCCTGGAGATCCAGAATATCATGTGGGATTATGTCGGCATCGTCCGCTCCAACGCTCGCCTGGAGCGCGCGCTCACCCGCATCCGCCTGATCCGTCAGGAGATTGAAAATTATTACAAACGCACACGGGTCAGCGAAAGCCTTCTCGAATTGCGCAACCTGGCCACAGTCGCCCAGCTGATCATTCAGTCAGCGATGCTGCGCAAGGAGAGCCGAGGACTGCATTATACTACCGATTACCCGAAAAGGGATGATGACGCCTTTCTGCATGACACCCTTATCGATCGCTCGGGTGTCTAGCCAAACCCCAACCCACTTGCCGGAGTGCGCCGATGATCATTTCGAAGATTGAAATTCGCGCCTTCAAGTCGATCTATGAACTGACCCTGCCGCTGGACCCCCACATCAATGTCCTCATCGGCGCCAATGAGAGTGGAAAGTCGAACATCCTCAAGGCCATCGAGGCTTTTCGGGACAAGGTGGCTCTGGACGCCTCCTTCACCTGTCAATATTCCAACCACTACTACCTGGCCAAAGCCCCGGAACTCGCGCTGGAGTTTTCCAGCTTCACCAAGGAAAACCGGCGCCTGCTCCAGCTGCTTTCTGAAGCCTTCAAGGAGATCGATCAGTTCACCATCCGCAAGGATGGCCCCACCCTCAGTGACTACCACCTCCAAATCGATGGCCACGAGGTGGAATCGGTCGATATCGCCAAACTCCTGCGCGTGCTGCCCAAAATTCTCTATTTCCCCGATATCCGGCTGCTCAAAAACCGGGTCGACTATGACGACCTCCTCGCCGGTCTGCCCGACTGCGCAACCGAACGCAACCTGTTGAAAATCGGCGGCGTCGACAACTATGAGCTGATCTTCGAGGATAACGCCCGCGGCCGGCGCGCGCTCGAGGAGGCCAGTCGCATTATCACAGAACAACTGCGCCGCGTCTGGTCGCAGGAGCCCTCGATTGAGGTCAAACTGAATGTCAACGGCCGCTCCCTTTACATCGATTTCAGCGACAGCACCACCGTCTTCGACACTCCGGAATCACGCAGCCTCGGTTTCCGCTGGTATCTCTCCTTTTACGTCAACTTTCTCGCCCAGACCTTCGAAGCCCAGGCCAACGAATACCTCTTCCTATTTGACGAACCGGGTATTCATCTTCACCCGGCCGGACAAAAAGACCTGATGAAGGTCCTCGAGGAGCTGGCCTTGAAAAACCAGGTGGTTTTCAGCACCCATTCGCCCTTCATGATCGACCGCCAGTTTCCCGAGCGCGTCATCCTGGTGGTCAAGGACAAGAACGGCACCCGCATCGACAACCACGCCTATCGTGACCACTGGAAACCGCTGCGTGAAGAGATCGGCCTGAAAGTCGGCGATCTCTTTTTCTTCAGCGACTCCAGCATCATTGTCGAACTACCCACCAGAAAATCGGGCCTGCTCGATAAAATCAAGGGTAAAACCGAGTGACCCGATGCCAACCGTGACCATCGCCTCCGCTCCCGGCCAATCCGACGGAAGCGGGTCGAACAATGAGAAATCCCGGGCCCTATGAGCGAGGCGTTTGACCGGAAAGAGAAATACTGGCGCTACCAGTACCGTCTCGGTCGCGAATACCTTCTGCCCCTGCTGGCGGAGTGGGGTGTCGAACTCGAGGGCAGCCGCATGCTCGATATCGGCTGCGCCGAGGCAGGCATACTGTGCGCTCTGGCCGATGCGGGCGGTGACAGCATCGGCGTGGAACTGAGTCCCAGCCGCCTCCTGCTGGCGAGGCAATTCGCCTCCTCCGGCCATCTCTCCCGGATGGAACTCATCGCAGCCGATTTTTTCCATATGCCGCTGAGACCCGCGGGCCGCGACTTTAGCCTGATCCTGCTCCGCGATGTCTTTGAACATCTGCCCGACAAGGCGGAGGCCTTCTCCGCGCTGGTCCGCCTTATGCAGCCTGAAACCCGGCTCATCCTGACCTTTCCGCCTTTTTATTCTCCCTTCGGGGGCCACCAGCAGATGCTCGGCGGTATTCTTCGCCGTGTGCCCTGGTTTCATATTCTGCCCGCTCCGCTTTGGTGGCTCTTCGCCGGCCATATCAGGAAACGCGACCCCAACCCCCTCTTTCTCCTCGAGATGGAAAAACTGCGCCGACACAGGATGAGCATCTCGCTCTGCAAGCGGCTGGCCCGGCAGCACAATCTGGAGATAGCGGGCCAGAGGTACTATTTCAGCCGCCCCAGCTACAAACTGCGATTCGGCTGGCCCGTCATCAAGGCGCAGACGATCGGCCGCATCCCGGTGCTGCGCGAACTATTCATCACCGGTGCGGTCATGATGATGAGAAAAAAATGCCCCGCGTCTTGATCACCACATACTACTTTCCCCCCGCGGGGGGCGCCGGCGTCCAGCGCACTCTCAAATTCGTCAAATATCTGCGCGAGTTTGGCTGGGAACCTCTGGTGCTGACTGCGCGGGACGCCGACTATCCGGCGTTCGATAATACCCTGCAGGATGAGCTCCCCGCCGATATAAAAATCTATCGTGCGCCCCTCTTCGAACCCTACCGCCTCTACCGCAGGTTCACCGGCAAAGCCGCCGGCGCCGCCACGGACATCGCCGTTCTCACCCGGGACGAGCAGAGCCGGCAAAAAATGAGCGAACGGATCTCCGAATGGATCCGTTCCGCTCTCTTTGTGCCGGATGCCCGCATGACCTGGCTCTATCCCGCCTGCAATCTCGGCCGTAAAATCATCCGGGAGGAGAAGATCGATCTGCTCTTCTCCTCCGCGCCGCCCTATACCACCCACCTCATCGGCCGCAAGCTGAAACAGTCCTCGGGGCTGCCCTGGGTGGCCGATTTCCGGGACTCCTGGATCGGATGGCTCTCGACACCGCAGTGGAGGCCCGCCCCCGCGCGTGCACTGGAACGGCGCATGGAGCACAGAGTCCTGACGGAAGCGGACCGCATCCTCACAGTCTCCTCCGGCGTCCAGGAAGATCTGCTCAGCCGCCATCCCGGACTGCGGGATGTACGCTGGCACCATCTGCCCAACGGATTTGACGCGGCCGATCTGGCGGGAGTCGCCGCCCGGCCGAAGGAGCCCGGCTTTACCCTGATCTACACCGGTTCAATGTATGGCAATCGCAATCCCCGCGCGCTGCTGCGCGCCCTCGAAAAGCTGGCGGAGGAGCGCTGTCCGGGGCTGCAGATGCTGCGCATCCGTCTGGTGGGCCGCGTCGGCGAGCCGATCCTGCAGGAGATCGCCGCCTCCCCGGTGGGCCATCTTTTTGAGCACATCCCTTATGTCACACACACAACAAGCCTGCAGTACCTCCTCGCCGCTGACGGCGCCCTGCTCATCATCGACGACGCCCCCGCCAACAAGGGGATCGTCACCGGCAAGATCTATGAATATATCGGCGCACGGCTGCGCATCCTCGCCCTCGCACCCGAAGGAGATGCCGCCGATCTCATTCGCAGCCACGGCCTGGGCTGGTGTGTGCCGCCTGCCGATATCGCAGGGATTGCACAAGCCTTGCGGCAGATGCTGGCGGGAAATCCGCCGGAAAACGCACACCGCAGTGAGCAGGCTTGGCCACTCTTTGAACGCCGGGAACAGACCCGGCAGCTCGCCGCCCTCTTCAACCAACTCATGCCCAGCGGCCGATAGCCCGCCACCGGCCTGAAAGAGCGCTGCAGTGGGGCACACCGGGTGCCCCTTATATCCATTTTGTCTGTAATCCGCTACGGCAGGAAGGTCCGCTCCTCGGGGAACGGCTGGAAATTATTTGACAGCGGGTTTCAATTCGTAGAGGTGGGTTCTGCTGCGGCCGATGGTGAGGCGCAGGAAAGGCCGAATGCCACTCAAATAAAAGAGTGGATGATACCAGGCGATGCGGGTTTGGTGCCGCACCACCGCAAAGCCGGCGGCATTGAGCAGATGATTGAACCGCAGCTGATCAAATTCATGAAAATGCTGGTTGTTCCAGAAAAGATGCGGCCGGTACGGAGTGGTGAGAAAAACGCGGGTCTCGGGGTTCACATAGCGATGCAGACCGTCAAGAAAATGGAGGGGATTCATCAAGTGCTCGATCACCTCAAAGCAAAAGACATAGGCATAATCGCGTTCCTGAGCGCTCCACTCACGGTCAAAATCCCCTGAAGTGAACGAGATCGGCAGCTTGAAATGTTCGGCCATGAGGCTGTCGAACCGGTTTTCCGAGCCGATGGAGAGCACCTCTCCGCTCCGCGTGATCCCCTGCTCCAGAAATTTGCGGGTAAATTTAAAGCGCACCTTACCCTGGAAATCGCGCACATCGCTCGAATCTACTTTTAAATTCAGTTTTTTGGCCATAAGGACCTTTCGGGGTTGATGGGTAAGCCAGGTTCGCAGCAAACGCAAATAAAAATAAGCAACTCCCCAATATTAAACAAGCAGATATTTTCCACGGTTGGGTCGCGGTGAGGAGTGCTTGCCCGGCCGGGGCCGTGGCGGCTGCCCGCGCAGCGCTGTGCTGGCGGTCTGCCAACCGGCAGCGCTTGTTTGCCCGGGAGAATCTCCTTGATTCTCTATCCTGATTGATTTACATTAGGCCATGCAGAAAACCATTCTCTTCATCAAACCATCCAACAGCACATTCATAGTCAAGGATGAGTACGCTCTGCAAGACGGATACCGGCTTCTCAGCCATCTCTATCGCTATGGAAATGGCCTGCAGCATCTTTGCAGCACCGTTCAGCTACTGTTCTGGCTGCTGCGCCATTTCGCGTCTGCTGATGCCGTGATCGTCTGGTTCGCGGATTATCACAGCTGGATCCCTGTCCTGCTGGCAAGAAAGTTTAAAAAGCAATCCCTGGTCATGGTGGCCGGTTATGATGTCGCCCGCCTGCCGGAATTCAATTACGGCGTTTTTGTCCGCCCCTTTCGCAGCTGGTGTGCGCGCATGGCCCTGCGCAACGCCGACTATCTCTGTCCGGTTGCGGCCTCGCTGACCGCTGATATCCAGACCTGCGTCGGTGCGGTGAAGGGCACTATTCGGGTTATTCCATTCGGCTTCTCATCGCAGCGCTGGTATCCAGAGGGAGAAAAGGAGTCAAAAACCATCCTCACCGTCTCGGTCGGCGAGGATCTGCGCCGCATGCGCATCAAAGGACTTGATCTTTTCGCGGAGACGGCCGCCCGGATGACCGATTGTGAATTTATCATCATCGGGCCGCAGGGCAAGATGCTCCGTCATTTGCAGGATCTGGCTGTGCCCAATCTCCGTTTGCTGCCACCATTGCCGGCCGGACAGCTTCTTCTCCATTTTCAGCGGGCGGCGGTCTACGCCCAGCTCTCGATTCGCGAAGGCCTCCCGAACGCCATCCTCGAAGGGATGCTGTGTGAATGCATCCCGGTCGGGGTTCATGCGGGCGGTATTCCCGAAGCGATCGGGGATGCGGGCTTTATCGCGCACGACCGCAGCGCAGGTGCGGTGGAGGCGGCCCTCCGGCAAGCCCTTGCGGCCGGCCCTGAGCTGCGCCGGCGAGCCCGGGAACGGGTGATCACCCTCTTTTCCGACGAAAAAAGAACTGCCGCCCTGCACGAGATCCTTGACGGACCCTCTTCCCGCACCCTTTGAGCGTGCGCTTGGCAGGAATCGCTGGACTTTCTGAAAAAATTGTATTATAATAGACCATACTATGCTTCCGTACCAGTCATGCCACGAGGTTGCCGTGAAAAAGAAAAAAAAGGCAGAACAAGAGAAAATTGAGACCCTCCTGGCCACGGAGAAAGAGACCCTGATCAGCCGTCATCCGCTCGCCGCGCTGATGGTGATCGCGTTCCTGCTGCTGCTGATTTTTTACAGCCAGGTTATGCTGGCCGGAAAAACCTTTCAGATGCCGGATCAACAGAGTTCGCGCGCGACCGCACCTTTTGTCAAGGAGGCCCTTGCCCGCGGCATCACCCCCCTCTGGTGCCCCTATATCTTCAGCGGCATGCCCTCTTTCGGATCACTTTTAAGTGCTCCACATATCAACCGCCTTGATGAATTTTTTAGCGGACTCTTTCGCACTGCCATGATGCCGGAGTTCACATTCATCTTTTTCAACTATCTCCTCTTTGCGCTCTTTATGTTTTTGCTCATGCGCGGGCTCGCTGTTGAGCCGCTGCCGGCCCTCTTTGCCGGCCTGGCGGTTATCTTTATACCACAATTTGTCGCCTTCACCGCCTACGGTCACAATACCAAATTTCTTGCCGTCGTACTGATTCCGATCATTCTGCTCCTCGCCAAGAAGATGATGGAAGAAAAGAACGCCCTCTGGTTCAGCCTGACCGCCCTGGCGATCGGCTACCAGATGGTCCGCGCCCATATACAGGTCTCCTACTACACCTTCATTCTCCTCGGCATCTATCTTCTATACAAGGAGATCGCCGATTTCCGCCGCACAAAGCAGATCAAGCCTCTCCTGATTTCCGCCGGGCTTTTAGCCGGGGCCATCACCGCCGGCGTTCTTCTCTCCATGACCCTCTATACCTCGGTTCTCGATTATCAGCGTTTCTCGATCCGCGGCGGCAGCGGCGAAGGAGGAGGACTCGATTTTGACTATGCTTCGAACTGGTCCTTTCATCCGCTCGAAATGGTGACCTTTTTCATCCCCTCCTTCATGGGATTCGGCGGTGCCACCTACTGGGGAAAAATGCCCTTCACCGATTATCCCCTCTATTTCAGCGTGATTGTGTTTATTCTGGCAGGCCTGGCTATTGTGTTACGCCGCGACCGGACAACCTGGATCATGACCATCGTCGCACTCTTCTCACTGCTGGTCTCTTTCGGCAAGCATCTGCCCCTGATCTACGGACCCCTATTCAAGATTTTGCCCTATTTCAACAAATTCCGCGTCCCCAGCATGATCCACATCATCTTCGATATCGCCCTGCTCGTCCTGGCCGGAATCGGCTTGCAGGCCCTCTTTGAGCTGCGCACGCAGCTGCCGCAGCTCAAACCCATGGAACGCAACCGCAAAATGAAAAGCCTGAAACGCTACCTCTATGCGTTTGCCGGGGTTGTTCTCCTGCTGGCCCTCATGGTCATTCTCGGCAAGTCTCTCTATCTGGGGATGGCCGGCAGCGGCGGCCACACCCTGAACGAAGCCCAGCGCCTGCAGGCCTACAACAAGGCCCTGATCGACAGCCTTAAATCCATCGGTCTGCTTGCATTGACGATCGTGCTGGTTTTCCGGTTTCTCAAGAGCCGCCTCACCCGGCTGACGCTGACTATTGCCCTCTCCGCCATGGTGGTTTTCGATCTCCTGATGGTGGATGCCAAAATCATCCGTCCCCAGAACAAATCGGACGAGAAAGCCTTTTTCGCCGCCACCCCGGCTGTTCAATATCTGAAAAACGAGACCGAACTCTACCGTATTTTCCCGGTACTGGATGACAAGAGCGGCAACTGGTACATGTACCATCTCATCCCCAACATCTCCGGCTACAGTGCCGCCAAAGTCCGCCTCTATCAGGACTTTCTCGATGAGACCGGCTTCGGCTCACAGGACCGCTACGGCCTCAACAGTTTCATGTCCAAATACTGGCGGGTTGGCATGCGCGACAACCGTGTCACGCCGGTCGAAGTGCCCCTCGACCAGATCGCCCCGGAGAGGCGCGCCTTCGACTCGGCCATGCTCGACATGCTCAACGTCAAGTATCTTGTTCTGCAGTATCTGCCTCTCAACGATCCGCGCTACCAGCCCGTAGCCGATCCCGAGCAGATCCCGCTCTACCGCAATACCACGGTCCTGCCGCGCGCCTTTTTCGCCGATTCAACCCGTCTGCTCTCCGGCCGCAAGAACGTCTTTGATTTTATGAAGAGCGGCCGTTTTGATCCGCGCCGGGTGGCGATCATCGAGGAAAAGCCCCCCTTCCCGGTGGCGGCGGCCAGCGCCAACAAGGCCGAAATCACCCGGCATGATCTCCACCAGATCGACCTTTCCGCTCAGGTCAAATCACCGACCATTCTGGTCCTCAGCGAAATCTATTATCCTTCGGGCTGGAAAGCCTATGTGGACGGCAAGGAGACCAGGATATTCAAGACCAACTATCTGCTGCGCGGGATCTTTTTGCAGCCGGGTGATCACCAGATTGTTTTCAAATTCGATCCGGTATCCTATCGGACCGGAAAGTGGATCAGCACGCTGACCCTGTTCCTGCTGATCGGACTGCTCGGGTATGCGCTCTGGCTGCTCTACCAGAAACGCCGCAAGCAGCCGCCGGTGACCGTTTGATCTCGAGGGTGGGCCTTTCGCCCACCCTTTTTTTGACAAGGAGAGGGATCATGTCCTTCCGCAAGACGCTCTACATGTTCTCCGGAACCCTGCGCAGCCTCTTCGTACTTGTGGTCATCCTCAGCATCATTGCCGTCAATTTCTACGTCCAGGGGCTGGTCCGGGACCTGCGCAAGCAGTCCGGGGATATCGCTGAATTCTACGCCCTCACCTACCAGAGGCTGGCGGTGGCCGCGGACCAGCCCGAGGTCCTCGACTGGCTCTTTGTCAATATCATCAGCAGAGCCACCTTTCCCCTCGTCCTGACCGACCGCGATGGCAATCCCAGCTCCTGGCAGGGGCTGGCCGTTCCGGATACCGCCCGGTCGCCTGAAGCCATCAAGCAGGTGCGCAAGGTCATCGAGAAGATGCGCCAGGAAAACGAACCCATCCCCATAACCTACGAGGAGTATGTACTCAGCTATCTCTATTTCGGCGACTCGACACTGATCACCCGGCTGCAGTATCTGCCCTGGGTCACCATCAGCGGACTCGGGCTGCTGGTGCTTGTGGCCTTTCTCAGCTTCCGCAGCATCAAAAGCAGTGAGCAGCGCTTCATCTGGGTGGGTATGGCCAAAGAGACCGCTCATCAGCTCGGTACCCCCATCTCCTCCCTTCTGGGCTGGCTTGAACTGCTTAAATCCTCAAGTCTGGAGGCCGCCAACCGGGACCTGACCCTCGTTGATATGGAAGCCGATGTCAAGCGGCTTGAAAAGATCGCCGCCCGTTTTTCACACATCGGCTCCGAGACCCTGCTCGATTCCCAACATGTGCAGCCGGTTCTGCAAGATGTCTGCGCATACCTGCGCAAGCGCCTGCCCAAAACAGGCAATCCGATCGAATTGATCGAAAATTATGGCGATGTCAAACCCGTGCTCCTCAATCGTGAGCTCTTCGAATGGGCCGTCGAGAATCTGGTCAAAAACGCCATCGACGCGGTTAAGGGCAAGAGAGGCAGGATTGAAATCAACGTTATCCCCCTCGCAGGGAAAAAGCATGTCGCCATCGACATCCGTGACAACGGCGCCGGCATCACCGCAAAGCGGCGCAACGACGTCTTCAAGCCGGGCTACAGCACGAAGCAAAGGGGATGGGGTCTGGGGCTTAATTTTGCCAAGCGGATCATCGAGGAGTACCACCACGGCCGTCTCTTCATCAAAGAGACTCATATCGGCAAGGGCACAACCATGCGGATCGTCATATGAGCGGCGGAGAAAATGAGCTGAATGGAAGAGTAGCCCTGGTGACCGGCAGCGCCAGGGGATTGGGCAAAAGCATGGCCCGCGCCCTCGCTGCGCGCGGCGCCGCCCTGGCCATTCACTACCGCCACAGCGCCACAGAGGCGGACCAGCTGGTGGAGGAACTTCGCAAAAAGGGGGGAGAGGCTGAACGGTTTCAGGCGGATGTGCGCCGGTGGGAGGAGGTCAGCCGGCTGCAGGAGGAGATCACGGCTCGCTTCGGCCGTCTCGACATCCTCGTCAATAATGTGGGGCCGTTTATTGAAAAACAGTGGGATGAACTGACGCCGGCGGAATGGGAAGAGATGGTGACGGGCAATCTCAACAGTGTCTATTACCTCTGCCGCGCCTTCTGGCCGGTGCTGGTGGCGCAAAAGTGGGGCCGTATCATCAATATCGGCCTGGCCAACAGCGACCGGATCCAGGCCTATCATCGAGTCCTCCCCTACGCAATCGCTAAAACCGGCGTCCTTATTCTGACGAAATCTCTCGCCGTCGAGGGGGCCCGCCACCATATCACCGTCAATGTCCTGGCTCCCGGCCTCATGGATAACGGCACTCTTGACGCTGTTGGACGCCACAACGCCGCCGCAAGCGTGCCCGCCGGACGGCCCGGTTCAGCTGATGACCTGACCGGCGCACTATTATATCTTTGCAGCAAGGCGGCCGCCTATGTCACCGGCGCCCATATTCCCGTCAGCGGGGGCTGGGGACTCTAGTGCCGCACATCCTCCGGGCGGCGGGGATAACGCCGCTCCTGCGGCGGCGCTTCTTCTCTCTCTCTCTTCAGAGCAGCCGGAGTTCGGCTTGCGCTCTCAACCCTCAGACCGTCTTCATCCGCATAGATATCATACCCGCTTGACCAGAGTGGATTCTCCTTGCCGCTGCGGTGCGTGGTGATGCGAGCCGCCTTGAAGATCCGGTTGGTGCCCTGCACCGCTTTCCAGATCCCCTGCCCGGCTGTACCGGCCAGCTTGACCTCGCTCCCCTTGCGCGCACTGCTTCCCTGCCCGTAATAACCGTCAATCCCGGTCAGCCGGAACATCGTCCGCAGGCCGACCTTTCCAAGTCCAGGTTGCCAATGCAAAACCTCTCCCTTGAGAGACCAGGCGGCTCCCTTGATGGGGTAGGATTGGGCCTTGCCGGGCTGGCCGTTCTCATAAGGGATCAGGATCATCCTGAAATCGCCCTTCCGGCCACCATCCTTTTCAAATTCGACGCGGGCAACCCGGGTTTCGCCATTTAACGGGATAAAATAGTGAAGATAGACGGCAAAGAAGAGCAGAACCAGGGCCGACACTGCCAGGAGCAGCATCAGCAGGACACTCCTCCCGGAAGATTTTGACTTTTTCCGCGCGGGCGCCTTTTTTCTGCCCCCGGCAAAACCACCGAACCCCAGCATCAGATAGGCCGCGGCCATGGAGACCAGGAGCAGCAGCAGTAAAACCGTGCTGGTATCTGCCGGCAGAATCTTGTTCATAACCACCTCATTGAGCGATGATCACCCGTTCATCCCAGGCCATGGCGCCAAAAACTCCGATCCCGCCCTGAATAGTCCAAAGAGGGATCTCATCCTCCTGCGTGCGCAGGTATTCATGATAGTTGTTGTCCACGGCCGCCACCTTAAGAGTATAGCGATCCGGCTGCGCCAGATAAAAGGGGTAAAAATCGACCGCTGTCGAATCGGTCCGCACCTCGGCACTATGGCTGCTGGTACTGCCGCGCATGCTCACGATATAGCCGGGTGTCCCGTCATCCCCGCGCCACGAGATCGGCAGTGACGCGTACGCCGCCACCCGCTCCTGGTCGGCCGGTGAGACGATGCCGGGCGGAGCCGGCATGGTACACTCCGCTTCAACCCGGCGGCCGTCGGCCAAAAGCACCGACAGTTCATAGGTTACGCCGGCCACAAGCCGCAGCTTCTCCCCCTCCTCGGCGTAACGTCCGCCACCCTGGTCTCTGAAGAACACCCGCTGATCATCCCCCCGGATTACGACCTCCGCCCCCGCTATGCCGCGATCTTCAGGCAGCGGATCCATACTGCGGCAGCTCTCCTCCAGACGGATGATCGTCTGCTGCGAATTCAGCAGCAGAAGGGCGAACAAATTGACCTCCGGTTCATAATTGAACTCGTTGACGTCCGGCCCTTGATCGCACGCCAGAAATAAAAGGGGCGTCAAAAGTAACATTTTTATGACTCTAGAAGGCAAAGTCCACCCCCACCGTCGGCAAAAGCGGGAACATGGTGATCGTCGTCAGGCGGGACGGATTGACATCATGGTCCCAAAAGTAAAAAAAGACGTTCTTGTGATTGTAGAGATTGATGATCTGCAGATAGGGTGAAGCGGAGATTCCGAACAGGCGCCCCTCCTTGCGCAGGCTCAGATCCATGCGATGATAGACCGGATAACGCGCGCTGTTACGGGACCCCGGGCGGTCGGTCAGCTCCCCTTTGAGTTCGTTTTCATTGAGCCGCCATTCGTAGCGCATATACTTGCCCGGTACTGGTGTGTAGGGCATGCCCGAACCCAGTGAGAAGACAGCGCCGATGGTCCACCTCCTGCCGAGTGCATAATGCATCACCAGATGGAGAGCATGCCGCTGATCGTACTTGGGATAGTAGGTCATTTCGTCGATCCGGCGGCGGGTCAGGCTCCAGGTATAGCCCAGCCAGCCCTGCAGGGCGCCCGTCTGCCGTTTCAACATCAGTTCGATTCCGCGCGCCGTACCATCCGCACAAAAATAATCATCCGCCGGATCAGATGCGACACCCCGTTCGTTAAGGTCCAGCAAGCCGGCAAAGGTCTTGTAATAGCCCTCGAGCGTAAAGATCATCTCGTGCGGCAGCCACCATTCAAAGCCGGCAACGTAGTGTCGTGCAGTCTGGGGCTCGTAAGAAGCGTTGATGGGCAGCCAGAGATCCATGAGCGCAAAGTTCTGTTCGTCGCTGGCCACAGTGGTCAGATACTGGGTGTAGTGGCCCAAACTCGCTTTAAGGGCGAGGTTGGAGGTCAGCTGATACTGCAGTCCCAGCCGGGGTGAGAGAGACCAGCGGTTGCCGAGGCTGTAGTGTTCAGCACGGGCCCCGGCTTTGAGCATCAGCCGGGGATAAAGCTGCCAGTGGTCCTGGGCATAGAAAGCAAACAGCGCCGGCCGGGCGCGGTAGGAGAAGAGCTGGTAGTCATTGATCGAGATGCCGTAGGCGAAATCAAGATCGGAGTAGGAGCTGCCCAGCTTGATGCTGTGGCCGCTGACGCCGAAATAGTTGAGATCGATGCGTGCGCTGTAATCGACGATCTCGTTGTTGAGGGCCAGATTGGCCGACCCGCTGCTCTCGGCGACCGCACTGAGCTTGTTCTTGAACCGGCTTTGGGAAATGAGCGTCTCCGCAAAAAGGTCGGGACGCATGATGTAGCGCCAGGTAAGACTGGTGGTGCGGTTTCCCCATACCCAGTCCAGATCCACCTCCACCTCATCCTCATTTTCGGCTTCTGATGAGAAATCAAGAACATCATCGCCGTAGAACCCGCTCAGGGTCAGCCGATGACGGTGCGAAAGATCCAGATTGATCTTGCCCTGGAGGTCATAGAAATAGTAGGGAAAAGCGTAATCCGTTTTTTTAAAGATCTGATCAAAGTAGGTCCGCCGTCCCGCCAACAGAAAGGAACCGGCAGGTATCGGGCCCTCGACCATCGCCCGGGCGGAGAGGAGGCTGATGCTGCCGACACCGCCGTACGATCGGGTGTCCCCCTCGCGGTTGGTGATGGCGAGTACTGAAGAGAGCCGGCCGCCATACTCGACGGGAAAGCCCCCGCTGAGAAACTCCAGCTCCTTGATTGCATCCACATTGAAGGTGCTGAAAACGCCGCCGAGATGGAAGGGATTGTAGACACTGACGCCATCCAGAAGGACGAGGTTTTGATCCGGACTGCCGCCCCGGACATAGAGCTGGCTGGAAAAGTCGCTGCGGCTGACCACTCCGGGTAAAAGTTGGAGGGTTCGGAAGACATCCGCCTCGGCCAGCATCGGCACCTGTTGAAGCTGCCGCATGGAGAGTGCCGTCGTGGAGATCTGCACCTCGCGCTCAAAGCGCTCCCGCTGTGCCGTCCGGGTGATCTCCCCCATCTGGATCGCGCCGGGGGTCAGGCTGATCGCCAGCACGGTATCCCGCCCCGCCTGCAGATGGAGTTCCTGCTGCCAGCGCGCGTAGCCAAGCAGGGAAACCGTGAAACGATAGCGACCTTCTTCAAGACGGGGGATGACGAAATAACCGCGCAGGCTGGTGAGGCTTCCGTACCGGGTCCCCTCCAGATAGACGTTGGCGTAAGGAAGGGGTTCGCCGTTGGTGACATCGCGGACAAAACCGCTGATGGATCCTGTTTTTTCATCGCCGCCCGCCTCTGCACCCGGCACCGGAAAGAGAAACAATAGCACCAGAAGGAAACGGGGGTAGCGGGCGAGGGGCGCTTTCATAGTGGACGGCCGGGGGACTAGTGTTGAATCTTTATTTCATCGAGCTCCATCCTGACCGATCCCAGCGGCGCACGGCTCTTGATCCGAACCGGCAAACGGCGGTCGTCTGTAGAGAGCCAGATCCACATCTCCCCCTTGAGTTCCTTGTCCGAACCGGGGCGCTTGCCCGGAACCAGGAGCAGACAATCGAATTTGCCGGCGGGCACCTCGATTTTTTCCCGTTTCTCAACCGTCATCTGCAGAGGATAGACGTGTTTATCGATATAGCTGTCCAGGTTGATCTTTTGCCCGACCTCCAGATCAAGGGTGCGCACATAATAGATGATCGAAAGGACATCCTGGCTGAAGGCCGGAACAGCGAGTGTATCCTTGCCTTCGAATGCGCGGGCATTGAGGGGATCGAAGCGCGCCTTGCGGAAGGCTTTGAATTTTCCCTCGCGCAGGATCCGCTCATACCCCCACGGGAAGAGCCCCTCCCGGTCAAGAATGCTCGTCATGACATCATCCACCCGATAAAAACTGGAGAAAAAGTCATTGGTCCAGAGGCGCATGGTGAGCAGATAAGAACTGCGGCCGTTATATTCCTCCCCCTCCTTCAGCCAGAGCGATCCCCGCCCTGCGCTCATCTTGCCGAAATGAACCCGGTAGGCAAGATACTCACCCGATTGAAATTCCGGATGCGTCAAGCGGCGCAGCTCTTTGGGGAGTTCCATCTGAGCATCATCTTGACCATAAAGAGGGGCAAAGGCGCAGAAAACCATCCCCAGCAACCCGATAAACCTGAATAAATTCTTCATGCCATCTCCGGCGGTCAAACCGCCCTGTTTAGGAGTTGATCCTTTACTTTTGCAAACACCTGGTCACCGGTTATTAATTCCATGCAGTTGAAGGAGGGGCAGCGGGCTTGGGTGCATTTCCGGCAGGGTGGCAGCGGCGGTGTGAGCACAGAGGCGGGATATCCGTAGGGACCCCAACGCACCGGCGCACAGGCGGCCAGCGGGCAGTAGAGGCCGACAACCGGGCAACCCACGGCAACCGCCATGTGAAGCGGCCCGGTGCTGTTCGCCACCAGCAGACGCGCCCGGCTTAAAAGAGCCAGGAGCTCCTTGATGGAGAGCGCACCATCCAGCCGCAGGGGTTCTCTGTACATCATGCTGCATAACCGGTCAACGAGCGGGGACTCCGCTTTGTTCCCGGTTATCACTACTGGAAGGCCCATCTCTCCCAGGATGCGATCGCCCAGAGCGGCGAATCCGGAGAGGGGCCAATCCATCGCCGATCCGCCGCTGCCCGGATGGATCACCATGAAGGCGCTGCCGGAAGAGAGGCCATGGCTTCTCAGCCGGGACTCTGTCGAGATGCGATCCGGATCCGGAATGTGCAGGAAGAAAGCAACCTGGTCAAGCCGTGCACCGACAGCACGGGCCAGATCAAGATTGAGATCCAGCTCGTGGCGGTCCGATTTTTTTCGATGATGATAGACGCGACGGCTGAAGAGAAAGGAGTAGGCTCTGTAACCGGTGCCAACCCGGAACCGGATGCCGGCCAGGAAACAGAGCAGAGCCAGCCTGAACGATGGGTGAAGGAGGAGGGCCATATCAAAACGATGGCGGCGCACCATTCGCAGCAGACGCACAAAACCGGCAATGCCGGAATTTAGGCCAGGCCGGTCATCCAGCACTATTTCATCGGCATGGGGATGGCCGCTCACGACGTCGCGGGTATAGGGGCGCACCATCATGGCGATGAAAGCGGAGGGGAAAGAGCGGCGCAGCGCCGTGAGGACTGGAGTGGAGAGCACGACATCACCGATCCGGTCTGTCCGGATCACCAGAATCCGCTCCGGCATCACCTCAGGAGTTATCTTGCCGGTCAAGATCAGACACTTTCCAGCACGGTATCAATCTCCAGTTTGGAGATGGCGCCCTCGCGCAGCACCCGCACGGGCAGCCGGGTCACATCGACGACCGTTGATGGCGTCGTCGAGAGGGTCTCGGAGCCATCGATGATCAAATCGAGCTGATCGCCGAATATTTCATTCACCTGTTGCGCCGTCACCGCCGGGGGTTCATTGCTCCGGTTGGCGCTGGTGGAAATAATCGGAAAGCCGCTGCTCTTCAGCAGCGCCAGGCAAATGGGACTATCGGGAATCCGGATGGCGATGGTGCTGGAACGGTGAAAAGGCGATCCCAGCAGCTCGCTGGCCGCACGGAAGACCAGGGTTAACGGACCCGGCCAGAAATTTTCCATGAGGCGTTCCGCCGCTTCCGGTATATCCTCCACGAGATCGCCGATCTGGATGATATCAGCCGCGATGACGATCAGGGCTTTGCTGCGATCACGGTTTTTCAGATTGTAGATCCGGTCAATCGCAGCCTCGGAAAAAATATTCGAGCCAATGCCATAGACAGTCTCGGTGGGATAGCCGATGACACCGCCCTTGCGCAGCACACGCACAGCCCGGCCGATCAGCTCATCCTCGGGCTGCTTGGGATTGATTTTAATGGTTTCGCTCATCCTTGCTCTTCCGCATAACCAGACGCCTCATCTCCGCAAATACTTTATCAGGCGAAATTCCGGTCATGCATTCATGGGTACCAATGGGACAACTCTTGCCGCCGTGAATCGAGCAAGGCCGGCAAGGCAATTCAATTTGAACGATCACAGAGCCCTCGCTGAGGGGTGCAAAGCCGAATTCCGGGACGGTGGGGCCGAACAGGGCCACCGCGGCTGTGCCCATGGCGGAGGCGAGATGCAGCGGGGCGCTGTCATTGCTCACCAGCACCTTTGCACGCCGTATCAGCTCGGCAGATTGACGAAGGCTGAGCTGTCCGGCGCTGTTAATCCAGGCTCCGGGCAATCCTTCGCTGATCTCCGCGCACAGTGTCCGGTCTCGCTCGCTGCCGATCCAGACCAGATTCCATCCGGCTTCCATGGCCAGTTCCGCCAGCCGGCGATACGATCCAGCGGGCCAGCGTTTGGTCGCCCAAATCGATCCCGGAGCGATGGCCATAAGCGGTTTGTCTTCCTCCCCCAATCCGGAAAGCATCTGATCGACGATCCGGCGGTCCGTTTCGTCCGGAACAATCTCCGGACGCACCTGGCCGGGTTCTCTCCCCAGCGCCGCGAGCAGCGCCAGATTTCTCTCGACTTCATGACGATTCCGGTCATAGAACACCCGGTGCGTGAACAGAAAAGAAGCACTGCTGTTGGTAAAACCGACACGAAGCGCCGCCCGCGTCCGCCAGGCCAGCAGGGCGCTGCGCAGGGAGCGATGCGGCACCAGAACTAGATCATAACCCTCCCGGCGCAGCTTTCCGGCCAGAGCCAGCAGGGGGCGCACACCCGCATCGCGCCCGCGTTTGTCATAGATGATGACGCGGTGCAGGGCCGGATTGTTTTCCAGAATGTTCGCCGCGGCGGGGATAACCAGAGTGTCAATCAACGCCTGCGGAAAAAGATCGCGGCTGGCCCGGATCAAGGGTGACATCAGTACGACATCGCCTATAAAGGCGGTTTGAATGATCAGTATCTTTTCAATCTTGCGCAACCTGATTCCCATCCTCTGCCGGACCCGCCGGGGGTGATGTCTTCCATCGCTTGTGCATCCACAGCCAGTGATCCGGATGAAGACGGATGTACTTCTCGAGCAATCTGGCATGCCGCTGTGTCAGCTCTTGAATATTCTCGGGCGTTACCCCCTGCAGATCCCGATGATCGACCTCCTCCAGGAGCAGGGTATGCCGGCCTTTTTCGCCGCGAATAACCACACCAAAGATGAGGGGCGCTGCGGTCTTGAGAGCGAAAAGAGCCGGTCCCGACGCCGTCGACGAAGGACGATTCAAAAAATCGACAAAGATGCCCTCTTTGTGCGCATCCTGATCCGCGAGGATGGTCACGAACTTGTTGGCAGCAAGAGCGCGAAAGACCGTGCGGACCCCCATGCCCAGCTGGGTGAGTTCCACTCCGCGGCCGGTCCGGGTCTGATTGATGAGCTTGTTGACCAGGGGATTGCGCTGATCGCGCGCCAGACCCACCATCGGAAATCCCAGCCGGTGGATCACGGCGGGGAAAAACTCCCAGTTGCCAAAGTGGCCGGACAGGCACACCGCGCCGCGTCCTTCACGGCCGGCGCGCTCCAGAAGCTCACCGCCGACAACGCTGATGTACTCACGGAAAAACCGGTCATCCATTTTCGGCATGCGCATAAATTCGATAATATTCTGGCCGAAATTATGATAAACTTTTTTGCAGATGGCGCGGATTTCAGCGGTGTTCTTCTCCGGAAAGGAGCGGGATATATTCTGCAGCGCCACTCCCCGGCGGATTGGGATGACATGATAGACAAAGCTGCCCAATCCGACGCCAAGACGCAAGGCGAGCCGGTGCGGCAGCAGACGGATCGGAAAAGCTGCCAGCTGAACAAGCAGATATTCGATAACATTCTGGATCTGTTTCATCTTTAAATGTACACAAGTTCTGAGAAATATTCAAGATTTGATTCCGTTATCCTCTTCAGCCGTCTCTCCCTGCGGCTTCTCCTCTTCCTCGTCCTCATCATCCCGGCGCGGCATGAGATGGGGGGCCATCCAGGGTGGCTCGTATCCTCCCCCCTCCTCCAGTGGCCGGTCAGGCTCAGCGCCCTCCGCAACCGGCCGGGCACCCTCCCATTCGCGCAGCCGACGCCGGTTGCGCCGCCGGACAAAATAAACCGCGATCAGAAAAAGCAGCGGAAGAGAGAGCCAGATCAGATCGTCCGCTTCACTGAGCCAGAGCCATTTTTCCGTCTTTTCAAGATGAGCGCGCCACTCCGCCTCAAATCCGCTCACCGTGCTCCCGGTTGCGCGCATAAAAATCATGTCACTGCTTTCACCCGCCGCATACCCCTCCAGAATAGTGCGCAAAGCCTCGATATCATAGGTCGCCAGCAGGTAGCGCACCGCCGAATAGCTCTGCTCATAGGCGAGGTTGGCGCGCTCCCGGTGGAAACTGAGCACATCATCGATCTCCTGCAGCGGAATCAGCGATCCCGTGGCAAGGGCGCGGGAGATCAAACTCCTCTTCTCATACTGCGCATGCTCTGAATAAAAGACGGCCATGCCCTCATCAAGCCAGCGCGGCAGTTCCCGGATTCCGAGCCGCTGATGGAGAAGCAGATGAAACAGCTCATGCACCAGACTCTGGCTGTAGGACGATTCGGGGCGGTCCCAGCGTGGAGAGCGGACCACCATCGTCGAGGTGGCCGGAACCGCGAAAGCCTGCGTCCACTCCGGCATGTTGCCGTGGATGTAGGTCCTGAAACTTTCCCGGGACGGAGCGATGATGATGCGGAGGGTATCAGCAGGGGAGAGGTGCAGATCGCGTTCAATCTCCTCGCATGCACGCTGCAGGACGGAACGGGTTTCCTCCAGCAGCCGGCTGTCCTCCGCCGTGTAATAGATGCACAGGGTCCCGGAGCAGTGCCGGAGGTAGATCTCACCCACTTCCGCGGCTGTGGTCAGCCGGAAGAGGCTGAGGAGAAGCACAAGAAGAAGCAGAGCGCGTCTTTTCATGGTTTGACCGGAATTTGCAGATAGTCGCCGACAGCAGCGCTCATGGTGAGGATCTGGTCGATGGCGACCTCGCGCATGCACGCCGGATGACGCTCAGCGCATTCCTGCAGGCGGCACTGCTTCAGCTGGGCCGGGCAGGTCTCCGCTGCCCGGAGGTCGGCACGGGTGCGCAGCTCCGCCTGCAGCTCCTCCTGGGGAAATTTTCTGCCGCGCATCTTGATCCCGAATTCCACGGTCTTTTCCCAGACGAAGCGGTGGGCTTCAAGCAGCCCCGAGGGCGAGAGCAGTGCCAGAGGCTCCTGCAGCCCTTTTCCGGAAAAGAGCGCGCGCAGCAGATCGAGCTTTGTGCTATAAGGAAGCGACATGCTTACCCCACCACAAGCCTGGAATCATCGAACTCATGCGTCATCTCCCTAATTACAGCTTGTCGAGAAGCAGATCGATAAGGGTTGCAGCCACCTTGCGGACGCTCGCCGCTTTATGACTCTGATAAAAGAGAAATCTGGCCGAAGATGAGAGCGGAACATTGGGCCGCACTGCACTCTCCGGCACCGGCAGCGGCTGGAGGCCGAGATCGGCCGCTACCACAAAGGGGGCAGAAAATGCGGAGGACGTGAACGTGACCATCTCCCGGCAGGCGGCATAGGCCTGGTCGTCGAACCAGTTGAAACAGACCACATAACCCAGCATCTTGCGGCCGACGAGATCCCAGGCGAAGCTGCGATCATAGCCAATGCCGTAGCAATAGAGAACCAGTTCGCTGTTGATCGGCATGGCGCCGAGCAGGATACCGGTATCAGTCTCATGGATGGTGGGACAAAAGGCCTGCAGGAATGCACGTTTGCCGGCACCATCCGGTCCGACGACGACAATCTCAGCCATGCGCTGGATGCCGCTTTCTTTGGATTGTCGCTGCATAGGGATGAGCCCTTGTTGAACGGGCCGGAAACACCTCCCGCCGCGGCGGCAGGGATGGAATGCCGGCGAATGATCAGGGTCGATGGGCAAGAAGTTTCTGGCGGATGAGCAGCAAATCCGCCCGGTGCAGATAAATGGTATGGGTCAGGGAAGCGGCGCCGGGCGCATCAGGACCATCAGCAATCAGGAGAGGTTTTTTTTTTGATGGCCGTCGCGGGTGAAAAAAGAGGCCATGCGGGAGTAGGGTTCAGCCGACTTGTGGTGCGACTCCGAAACCTGCCTCATCATGTTGCTGGCGATGAGATCCGCATCGGTGGCCTTTCCCGGCGAGATCACGATCTGTTTGCGTTCCCAGAGCGCCTGGATCACCTCAATAGTGCGCAGTTCATCCTCGCCAAGGGATGCGATCAGCAGACGGACGGGCTGTGGCCGTTCGAGGATCGCCCACAGGCGCGCCTCCCGCTCCGACAGATCCGGATTGATGACCTCCGCCGCACGCGCAACGTAGCTGTCCATGGCGGGCAGCTGCGCGCTCCGCGTCCGGTAATCGTGGAGGCGTTGCGCCCCGGCGAGCAGCAATTCCCGGTTCGATCTGAGGATTCTCCGCTCACGCTGCACCGGCTGCATCGTCAATTCAAAATAACCGTGCAGCCACAGCATCAAATTATCGAGCGCCTCCTCCGCGGTGTAATCGCGCAGTACCGCATCAACCACCTCTCCCTTGTCCACAAAGAGATATCCCTCTTCGGGCACCTGCACCAGATGAATCATCGCGGATTTTTTGCCGAGTTCGAGGGTCTGGATCAGATCCATGACGGTCATCTCATCAAGACTGCCCGTGAATCCCTGGTTAACAGGGACATCCCCGCCGGGTGTGACGGCACTCTCACGCAGGATCGATTCCACCCTGGCCACCACCTCTTCGGGATAATAGGGTTTGGCGATAAAGTCATCGATCTCCAGGGCGAGAAGTCTGAGGCGGGCTTCCAGCTCCGTCTGCCTGGTGATGAAGACGAAAGGAGTATCCTGGGTATCCGCATGCGCGCGAACCCGCTTGAGCAGTTCAGTGCCATCAATCCCCGGGAGCTCCACTTCGCTCAGGATCAGCAGCGGGGGTTCAGCGAGCGCGCGTTCGATGGCGGCGGTGCTCTCCTCAACGACCACACTCTCCAGGTCATGGTCATGCAGAGCGCTGACCAGCTGTGTGGTCGCTGCCGATGCCGTATCGACAATCAGTATGTTTTGTTTAGGACTGTTATGGCCTGACATGTTCGTTTCCAAGCATCAGGAGGTGGGCTGCATGGTCTGGGTCCGCGGATTCCGTCGGGCCTGAGGCCTGTAAAAAGTCTCAAAGAGGCGGAAGATAATCCGCCGGGAGTTGACAACCGAAAAATCGCTCACCAGCTGCAAGCCGTCCCGCTCCCTCAATCCCAGCCTCTGGCGGATGGTCTGCACCTCCAGCGGCTTTTTCAGATATTCATTATAGCTGAAGACAATGATGGCCGGCAGGCTGGTCTTTTCACGCAAAACCTGCCGCAGGTAACGCTGATAGCCCCAATCCACATTCCGGCCGTCGACGAGAAAAATGAATCCGAGCAGCGCGTCGGCAAAAAAGTCGATGACAGGAGCGAACTCGCGTTCCATCGAGAGGGCGATGAGATTGAGCAGATGGCCCCCCTTGAACTCGGCGGTGCCAATGATCAGGTCCGAATCGGTGGGCTGCAGAGCGCTCTTTTCCTGCAGCTGATCAATGGAAAGATTGGCGATCATCTGACGGCAGAGTTCACGGTTATTGCCCAGGATCAGGATGCTGCCATGGGCGCTGCGGAATTTCTCCTGCATCCGGACATGGTGCTCCAGCTCATGGACCTCATCCCCCGCGGCATCGGTTTCGGCAGCGGGCGCGGAGGCCGGCGAGTCAGCGAGTTCTTCTTCCGCCTCAATTTCGAGCAGGGCGTCGGCAGGATGATGCGGAATCACCCGGTCGAGATCGGAAAAGACGGACCCCCCGTCAAGCCCCTTGCTGCCGGCGAAAAGATCCTGCCCCTCCTCTTCAGCACGGCGAAGGTCATAAAAGAGGTCCTTGTCGTAGCTGCTGTCGGAATTCCAGCCGGAGGAATCAGGAGCGAGAGGATGTACCCCGGTTTCCTCCCGGGGGCCGGCGGCAGTCTCCTCCTGGAGGAGGGGGAACTCGGCTTCCGCTGGAAAGCGCTCCGCTTCAGATCCGGTTCCGTCGATCTGCTCATGCAGCAGCTCCTCCGCAATTTCCGATCCGATCGCCTTTTCTACATGCTCCAGACCGGCAGGTGGGAAGGTTCCGGCCAGGCCAGCCTCATCGGTCGCTCGCTCAGCTGCACCGGTGAGCTCTCCGGGCGCTCCCTGCTGCTCATAGTCTCTCAAAGAATGGAGGAACCCAAGCTCGTAGAGCTTTAAAATCCGGTTCAGCGTGGTAATCTCGTCATATTTGCTCTCATCGATGATTCTGCCGAGAGAACGGGCACCATCAAAAAGACGGACAAAATATTCAAGATCGGAGGCCAGTTCCTTTTTCGCGATGATCTTTTTGAAATTTTGCGTTGTCACCAATACCGTTTCGAGCGCAGGCAACTTGCGCAACAGCTCTTCGCGTTGTTCCATTCTCTTGGCTCCTTGCAGTAACAACCCCATATTGCTGACACCGATCTCATCTGTCCCATCAACAGGAGCAAAAACCATGGTGAAGCGGCCCTTCCTCCATGAAAGCATTTTGAAGACCGCCTCTTCGCTGCGCTGTAATCCGACTGAAGCCCGGCTGACCGCCCCCTCCCTGAAGACGATCCGCCCTGAAACGCCGTTTTCATTATTCAGGGTGAGAACGCCGCTCTTGCGTTCTGCGCCGAAGACTTCGATCAACTCGACCGCGCCGAGATCGGCCAGCCGGCCGCTGAACTGGCTGCGGCTCTTCTTCAACATCCGCTGGTAGCGCGCCTGGCGCTTGAGCACCATCTGCACGCGCATGACGATCTCGCGGACGTGGATTGGTTTGATGATGTAATCCTTGGCGCCGAGTTTGAAACTTTTAACCCTGTTCCAGACATCGCTCTTCTGGGTGAGAAAAATAACCGCGCAGTTGCGATTCAGGGCGGACTGTTGGGCCTGTTCCAGAAGGGCATATCCGTCAATTCCGGAAGCGGAGATTTCAGACAATATGGCGTCAAAGGATTGAGCGCCTATCTTCTCAAGGGCTTCGGCATCATTAGCTGCGGCATCGACTTCATAATGGAGATCGAGGAAATTATTGCGCAAAATGCGGACATTTTTAGGGTCGGGATCTATGAGCAGAATGCTGAGCGGATTCATGGGGTGCAGTTCCGGGTTGCCGTTACAATGAATGTATTTCTAACCGGTAAAAATTTATCTAAAAATATGCCCTATGTCAAGGTTTTTCTACAAAAAGAAAGCCGGGAAAAATCCCGGCTCCATATCTATCATCGGCGTTGTCGTTTCTGCTCCGGCGGCTGCTCAGAGGAGCAGCTCCTGAACCTGCGCCAGGAGTTTGGGGCGGCCTCCAGGTTTCTTCTTCATCGAGAAGTAAAAGAGGCGGTTATTGAGATATTCAAAATTGGTGAGAGGAATCTTGGCCGCCCCGGCTGGATTAAAATCGGTTTTCTCGAACAACCCGGGAGCCTCGAGCCGACAGGGACCGCAGCCGCCTTCTGTTTTGCTCCAGAGAAAGAGCGATATCTCGTTTTGCAGGGGATCGCTGTAAAGCATCATCCCGATCTGATCACGGGTCAGATCAAAATCAGTCAGGCTGGTTTTGCTGCCATCGCCGTTTGCCGAAAAGGCCAGCGTGGCCAGGTAGGCCTTGCCCCGCTGATGGTCTTTCTCCGGAATCGGACGGCAGATCAGCAGTCCGTATTTCACCTTGTTGTGGGCGCGCTTTTTGCAGAAATCCAGCAATCCGGGCCGCACCGGCCTCTCGAGCTCATCGGAAAGGATGGCATAAAAGGCGTACAAATTTTTCAATTTCCTGGCGCAGCGCGGGCAGCTCTTGACGTGGGCCTTGACTTGCTCTCTTGTCCCTGCCGCGGTCAGTTCGTCAAGAGAATATAACTCGAGCTCTCTGGTTCCGGGGCAGCCGACTTTACGATGGCGCTCGCTCATGGTCTGTATTCATCCAGGCTATGGCCTGGCTCCCTGTTTGTTACACCCTCCTATTACTAATATGTAACATACAGACAAAGGCGAGCAACTACGGAAAAATTAAAGCATTTCGCATAAATATTTTCGAAATTCTTTTTTAGCCAGTTTGGCCAGATATTCAAAAACTGAACGCTCCTGCTGCCGGTACTCCTTCTGGGTCAGTTCAGGCATGTAAAATTTGAGATTGCGGTAGTACGAGGAGGTGTCCCGCTTCTGGATGAGATCATAAAGCACATCACGGAGTGCGCGGTGATAGATCGCCGCCTTATCCTCGGGCAGCTTCTGGGTGCGCAAATACTGGGAATCCAGCCGCGACCAGATACTCTCCATCACCAGGGTGATGTACTCCTCCATCTCCTTGCTCTCCAGTTCATCGGAGGGTGTCGAAACCGATTCCCCCGCCGCCAGCCGTTCGCGGCAGACATCAAACTTGACATAACGGACAAGCTTGACCACGGCATCGAGAGCACAAAAATTCTGATAGTCGGCCAGGGTATGGATGGATTCGAGCAGACGGCGGATGGAGACGGAGACCGAATCCCCGGAACGATAATTGTCCAGGAAAAGCTTGTGCAGCATCTCCTCGGGGATCGGCGGAAGGGTGCGGCGCAGATAGAGAGCCAGACGGCTGCTCGGCACGCCACCCTGTTCATTCTTCGGCACCGGGCCGTGAAATACGAACTCCTTGCCCAACTCGCGGAAAAGATGCAGGTCGGCTGCCGTGCGAACGGCCACCTTGATGTTGCGCACGATCTTGGCCCCCTCAGGATCACGCTCGCGGAAAATCCTCGAAAGCTCCTGCTTGGTCTTGCGCACGATCAACCGCCGGGTCAGGATCAAGACCTCGGCGTCGTTGATAAAAGGCATCTCCGCAAATTTGCCTTCGTAATACTTCTTCAGCTGCGGAAAACGGCCCGACTCGTCCCGGCCAAAGAGCTCGGCGATGCAATCGATCGCCAGATCGGCCAACTCAAGATCCGCCTCCCAGGCATCTCCGCTGATGCGCTTGCCCAGCATCTCCTGGTATTTGAGATAACTGAGGGAAATCTTCTGCGCCAGATTGATGTATTGAATCAACCCGGACTGGGTGTAGCTCCCGTCGCAGATGCTGTACACAAGCTGCGTTAGATTTGCATTTTTCATAGTATCGCGTCGCACTTCCTTGTTCATCAATGGCCACCCCCCTCCACCCGCACATCCCCGCCTCGATCATCGCCACCCGGGATCACACAACCTGCGCTGTTACAGATGCTCTCTGGTCCTCCCCGGCGGCTGCTGGCAAAAAGCGACCCCGCGCTTGCGCACACTCCGGGGTTCACACACCCAGCGCAAATCATGTACCAAGAATTGTGATGTGAGGCGCTTTTATAAATTATTGAATTTATTGTTCTCAAGAGGAGACCATGAGGGGTTTTTGGACATGGGGATGTGACAGCCTGATACAATGTGCCGAGATGAAACATAAAAAAAGGCGCAAAGCAATTTTGCTGTGCGCCCGGTCACAAAATCAGAATTTGAGTCAGCTCTTTACCATTGGCAGCCCGTATTTTTTAGCCTTGCGATAGATGGTTGCCCGACCGATGCCGAGCTTCTTGGCAGTTTGGGAGATGTTCCCCTCACACTCCAGCAGGGCCTGGCGCAAAGCCTCTTCCTCGAGCTTTTCAATCCAGCTCGCGAGTGTATTGTCCGATTCATAAATGCGCTTTTCACCCAGCGAGCGGACAGCCGCCGGCAGATCCTTGGCGCCGATCTCCGGCCCGCTCGCCAGCACCATCGCCCTCTCCATCGCATTTTCCAGCTCGCGTACATTGCCCGGCCAGTGGTAAGCCATCATCAGATCGAGGGCGTCCGATGTAATGCCTTCAACGCTCTTGCCCTCCTGCTTGGCGTACTTTTGCAAAAAGTGGCCGGCCAGCAGGGGGATGTCCTCCCGGCGATCGCGCAGCGGCGGCAGCTTGATCGGAAAAACCGAAATACGGTAGTAGAGGTCCTCGCGGAACTCGCCTTTCTTCATCTCCTCTTCCAGATCCTTGTTGGTAGCGGAGATAACCCGGACATCGACCTTGACCAGCTCGTTGCCGCCGACCCGTTCGAATTCCCGCTCCTGCAGGACGCGCAAAAGCTTGGACTGGGTCGCCGGCGTCATGAGGCCGATTTCATCCAGAAAAATCGTGCCGCCGTTAGCCTGCTCGAATTTGCCGATGCGCCGTCCGACCGCGCCGGTGAAGGAGCCCTTTTCATGGCCAAACAGTTCGCTCTCAAGAAGAGACTCGGGCAGGGCGGAGCAGTTGACAGCAACAAAAGGCTTGCCCGTGCGCGCGGTGGAGTGATAGTGGATTGCCCGGGCGATCAGCTCTTTGCCGGTGCCGCTTTCGCCCTGGATCAGCACCGTCACATTGCTGTTGAACACCTTTTCAACTGAACGGAAAACATCCTGCATCACTCCGCTCTGACCGATGATATTGGCAAAGGCATATTTGCTCTTCAGCTCAGAACGCAGCTCATCCACCTCGCGGCGCAGGGAGCTGTTCATCAGAGCATTGTTCACCGTCACCAAAAGCCGGTCACGGGCGAAGGGCTTGGTCAAAAAATCATAGGCCCCCGCCTTCATGCTTGAAACCGCTCGCTCAATGGTGCCGTGTGCGGTCATCATGATCACCGGAATATAGGGATTCTCTTCACGGATTCTGTGCAGGGTCTCGATGCCGTCAATGCCGGGCATCTGTATATCCAGAAGAACCAGATCGGGGGGATTTTCCTTGATCAGGCGCAGACAGGCTTCGCCGCTCAGTGCCGTCTCTATTTCATACCGCTTCTCTTTGCGAAGGCTTGCCTCTATCATCTTGCAGATATTCTTGTCATCATCGACAATCAGAATATTTGCCTTGCTCGTTGTGTCATCCACCATGCCACTCTCCAAAATTGGCTGAGAGGTATCGATGCTTTATCTTGCGCTGCTTAAAGTAAGCATACCAAAATTTTACCTAATTTGCAAGATATTTTTGTCTTACTTTGATACAGTTACAGGATCCTGTTGCTGCGGCAGAGCGACAGCAGCAGCCCTTCGGCGTGGGAGGCATCCTCCGGCTGCACAGCGACGGAAAAATGGAACCAGTACGGGTACAGGTTGAAGGCGGGATGGATCTTGACCCAATCCTTGTCCGTGGTGATGATCACATCCGCCCGGAAATGCTCCCTTGCCTGTTCCAGCTCATGTATATCCCGCTGACGGTAATTATGATGATCCCTGTACCGGAAAAAGCGGACGACATCCAGCCCCATGCCAAGCGCGGTCGTCAAGACCCCCTGCGGTTTGGCCAGGCCGCAAAAGAGAACGGCGCGCACCCCGGGTGTCAGATCAAGCTGGTCACCGGCGCTGTTGCGGCATGACGTGACCCGGAACTGAGCCCGGATCTGCGGCGGATCCGGCTGCCCGGCCGGGAACGCTTGCCGGGGAATGCGGGCCGCGCCGTTGAACCAGAGCAGGCCGGCGCGCGCCAAAGCCTTCAGCGGCTCCCGCAGCGGCCCCGCCGGCAGCAGCCAGCCATTGCCGAGATCGTTCTCCTCCTTGAAAGTGACGATGTCCAGATCCCGGTGCAGCCGGCGGTGCTGGAAGCCGTCATCGAGGAGAAAGATATCCGGCTTGAAGTTTTGCAGGGCCCATCGCCCGCCGCGGACGCGGTCGCTGTCGACGACCACGATGGCGCCGGGCAGCTGCTGCGCCAGCAGCATGGGCTCATCACCCGCCTCCTCCACCCCGGTGCGGATCTTTTCTCCATCCGCCACCACCACCATCCCTTTACTCCGGCGGCGGTAGCCGCGGCTGAGCACACATACCTTTTTGCCCTGGAGCTGCAGCCAGCGCACCATGAACAGAACCGTCGGGGTCTTGCCTGTGCCGCCGACCACGATATTGCCTACGCTGATGACCGGGCAGTCGAGCCGGTAAACCGGAGAAACGCCTGTTTCATAGCGGCGGTTGCGCCGTTCAATGGCCAGGCCGTAAAGCCCGGCGAGAGGCCGCATGAGCAGGGCGGGCCATTTAGTGTCGAAATAGCCCATCCGCCTCCTCTTCCAGTCTGGCCAACCTGCGCTCCACCTCCTGGCGAAAGAGCTCCAACTCGTCGCTGTCCAGCCCCGGCGGAACGTGGATGGGCTCTCCATAGATGAAATGAATGCGGGAAAAAGGCCACCAGAGCGTCATGCGGTCCCAGCTGCCCAGCGTGATGGGCCTTGAAGCGGCGAAAGTCATCGGCAGGAGGGGAACACCCGCCCGCATCGCCAGCACCAGCGCCCCGCTCTTGAAGTGATGGCGCGGGCCCGTCGGGCCATCCGGCAGGATGCAGCAGATCTTGTTGCCGCGCAGCGCCGTGAGCATGTCGCGGAAAGCCCGCCGGCCGCCGCGCGTACTCGAACCGCGCACCGTGAGATAGCCGAGCCGATGCACAGTCTGGGCGATCATTTCCCCGTCGCGATGTTCGCTGACCATCGCCACCACGCCCTGATTGCGATGCAGGTAGAGAGGGATGATCATTTTGCCGTGCCAGGGCACGGCGATGAATCCTTTGCCCCCGGCGACCAGCTGCTTCCAGTATTTGCGGTTGCTGACGCTGATCCGCGCACTTGCACCAAAGAAGAGAATGAGCAGCCAGGCGAACCTGGTTGCAAGAAAAAAGAGCACTTTTTCCTTGTTTTTTTTATCCATAAGAGTATACTGATTTTTCGCGCCAGCGCCTGTGCGAGGTATCACACAACGTTAAATTGTCTCAGTCTGATGCAAATAGAGCTGCTCGAGCACCAGGCGGGCGGTCTTTTCTGAAGCGCCCGCCTTGCCAAGTTTTTGCCGCACCCCGGCGAGCTTTTGTTGCATGGCTTCGCGCGTTGCCGCGTCATACAGAAGCCTCTCCATGACCGGCGCCAGCTTTGCGGGGGCCACCTCATCCTGCAGGAATTCAGGAACGACCCTTTCACCGGCCACAATGTTGACCAGACCGATATTCGGAATTTTAACAACCTGTTTTCCGATCGCGAAAGAGAGGGGGGAGACCCGGTAGAGGAGGGCAAACGGAAGATCGGCGCAGGCCGCCTCGAGAGTGGCCGTTCCTGAAGCAACCATCCCGGCCGTGGCATAGCGCATCAGCGGATAGTAATCCGCCTTGACCACCCTCGCCCAGGGACAGTCGGCGACGAGGGATTCAAGCTGCTGCGGCTCAACTGTGGCCGCCTGACTCACGGCGACCTGCAGATCGGGGTGGAGCCGGCGCAGACGCTCCGCCGTCTGCAGCATCGGCAGCAGAAGATTGCGCACCTCCTGGTTGCGCGACCCGGGGATCAGGGCCAGCAGCGGCTGACTTGAGGTCAGTCCGTGCTTCTCCATAAACTCCTGACCCGAGAGGCCGACTTCCATTCCCTCGAGCAGGGGATGGCCGACAAACGTGGTCTTGATATTATAGCGGGCGAAAAAATCGGCTTCAAAGGCGAAAAGGACAGCCATCTGATCGATGAACCCGGTCATTTTGGCGGCGCGCCCCTGACCCCAGGCCCAGACCTGGGGAGCGATGTAGTAAAAGGTGGAGATTCCCAGCTTTTTAACCGCCCTGGCGAAACGGAGATTAAAGCCGGGGTAATCAATGAGGACCACCACTTGCGGCCGGCGGCTTTTGACCACTTTGATCAACCGGTTAAAAACGCGGCGAAAATAGACATAGTGCCGCGCAACCTCGATGAATCCGATATAGGCGAGATCATTGACATGGTAGTAGAGCTCCATGCCGGCCGCCGCCATCCGGTCGCCGCCGACCCCGAATAACTCCAGCTCAGGTTCGAGTCCGCGCAGGGCCTCGACCAGCTTGCCGCCATGAAGATCCCCGGAAGCCTCTCCTGCAATGAGCATCACCTTTAATGGCATACAGCCCTCAGCTCAGGAGCCAGCGCAGCAGGATGAGAATCGTCACTACCGTAAAGCTTTGCAGGGAATTGCGTTCGGTGCGCAGGGCTTTTTTCAGCGAGGTCGGTGCGCGCTCGCCCTTGCCCCAGGAGGTGAGACGGGGAAGCATGGAGGGTACATTCTGTTCGTACTCCTGATACTGCCCGCCGAACTTTTTGCGCAGAAAATCCTCTTCCAGGCTGATGATGGCTTTATACTGGATGAAAAAAAGCAGCAGAAAGATCAGCATGAGCCAGGGCATCCAGGGCCAGGCCATAATAAGAATCCCGAAGCTGAGCATAAAGTTGCCCAGGTAGAGGGGATTGCGCAAATGGCCATAGGGCCCGTCGGTGACCAGAACATCCGCACCGACCTCTCCGGTCGTGCGCGTAGCGCTGCCGGCAAAACGGACCGACCAGAGACGGATCGACTCCCCGATCAGGGCGATGATCAATCCCCCGGCAAAAGAGGCGAGGCTGGTTCTAGCCAGAACCAGCGCGGCGATGATCAGCGGAATTGGGGTGTAGCTGCGGAACTTGAAGAAGAAATCGCGAAAAGACATGGCGGTTTTCCCTGATTAGGTGTTGCTGAGCCCGGCCCGCTGGTTCAGCGGGTATTCCGGGCGATGATGCCGGTGATCTCCTCGGCCACCTGCAGCGCCCGCAGCCCGTCATCGCCGCTGACTATGGGCCGGGTCCGGTTGCGGACAGCGGTCAGAAAGGCCTGCCATTCCGCCTGCATGGCATCCCCCTCCGGCGCTTTGGGCTGCTCATAGATGATGTGCCGTTTGCGCTTGCCCTTGTCGATCTGCCCGAGCACAACCGTTGTCGGTTCTCCCCCGTCGGCTGCAACAATGCGAAAGACTTCCGAGAGGCGCTGCAGGAAATCGATGGAGATATAGGCGTCGCGCTGAAAAATGCGCATCTTGCGCATCTTGCGCTGCGAGATCCGGCTGGCCGTCACATTGGCGACACAGCCGTTGGCAAACTGCAGCCGCGCGTTGGCGATATCGACCTCATCTGAAACCACCGCCACTCCGCTGGCATCGATGCGGCTGACCCCGCTCTTCACCAGGCTGAGGATGATATCGATATCGTGGATCATCAGATCGAGCACGACCGCGACGTCCGTGCCGCGCGGGTCAAAGGGGGCCATGCGGTGGGATTCGATGAACATGGGGTCGGGGAGAAGATGTTCGAGGGCGCGGATGGCGGGATTGAAGCGCTCGATATGACCCACCTGCAGAATCGCCTTTTTCTCCGCGGCCAGCGCCGCCATCTCCTCCGCCTCACCGATGGTCGCAGCGATCGGTTTTTCGACAAAGACGGCCTTGCCGGCTTTCAACGCGGGCAGGGTGTATTCATGATGCAGGGTGGTGGGCACTGCGATCCCGACGGCGTCGACGTGCCCGAGCATCTCCGCGTAGGTGGAATAAGCGGTGCAGTGAAACCGCTCAGCGCTCTCCCGCGCACGGCCGGCATCGATATCGTAAAGGCCGGTCAGTTCAGCCTCCGCCATCTGGCTCAGGGTGTTGCAGTGGAACGTGCCCAGCTTGCCGACACCGGCAATGCCAATTTTGACTCTCTCCATTGAAACCTCCACATTCATCCGCTCGTGCGGGGATCAGGCGGAAAAGTGCACATCATCCTCATTGGCCTGCGGAAAGTTCTCCTGGCAGCCCAGACAGCGGCGGACGAGAAAATTGTCGCTCTCCTTGCGCATTGAGGTGATCATCTCTCCCAGCAGGCCGAGGGAAAAAAACTGGATGCCGACGATGATCAGCAACACGCCGAGAAATAGCAGAGGGCGGTTGCTGAGGAACCGGTTCTCAAAAATCCGCTGCCACGTCAGCAGCAGGGTGATCACACTACCCCCCATGAAGAAGATAAATCCGAGCACGCCGAAAAGATGAAGCGGCCGCATCCTGTAGCGGGTGAGAAAGGAGATGGTCAGCAGATCGAACGCTCCGCGCGTAAAGCGGGCGAGGCCGAACTTGGTACTGCCGTATTTTCGGGCATGGTGCTTGACCGGCATCTCGGTGACGCGAAACCCGTTGCGATGGGCGATCACCGGCAGGTAGCGATGGAGCTCCCCGTAGACCCGCATGGTCTTGACCACCTCGCGGCGATAGATCTTCAGGCCGCAGTTAAAGTCGTGCAGCCGGATTCCGCTGAAAAGAGAGGTGAAATAGTTATAGACCTTGGACGTCCACCGTTTGATGAACGGATCGTGGCGCACCTTTTTCCAGCCCGAAACCAGATCATACCCCGTCTCAAGCCTGGCGAAGAGGTGGGGGATTTCATCAGGATCATCCTGCAGATCCGAATCCATGGTGACCACCAGGCCCCCGCTGGCGACCTTGAATCCGGCGGCCAGGGCGGCGGATTTGCCATAGTTGTGCATGAACTGGATCAACTTGACCCGCTCATCCTTGCGATGCAGCTCTTCAATCAGCCGGCCCGATCCATCGGTCGAGCCATCATCCACAAAGATGATCTCATAGCTCTTTTTCATTCCTGCCATCACCGCCGTGATTTTTTCATAGAGTTCCGGCAGCGACTCCGCCTCATTATAGCTCGGAATGACCAGGGAGAAATCGGGCGAAGATTTCATGATTGCATTCATGGCGCTCCTCAAAGGGATGGATCCGGCGCCGCGCAAGGGGAGATCACAAGTTGATCCTGCGCGCACTGGCGGGAATAGTGGTCTTGATCTCTCGGGAGGAGAACTTTTTGTTGATGCTGATTTTTTCGTACTGCAGGATCAGGCGCTGTTTTTCGGCCGGACGCTCGATCCGTATCGTATGCGGAACCTGAACACCCTTGATGCGGCTGAAACGTTCAAACCGCTGCCGAACCAGGAGCAGACCAGTGGAATCACAGACCTCGCTCTGCGTCACCACCCCGCGTCCGGGATCGATCCAGAAGGTGTGCACCCCCATCGGGCTGGTGCCCGTGAGTACGAGGCGCTTCTCCTCGTGGGCGAGTGCCGGCTCTGCCAGCGCTCCGGCCTGCTCGAGGCCGACAAGAGTGCCCAGCAGCAGATCATATCCCGGTGCGATCCTGACATAGCGTTCCCAACGCAGCGAATCCATCGCCCCCTGGCTGAAGAGATTTTGGGTTGGAAGATAGAGACGGTATTCATGCCGGTCGGAGAAAAGCCAGCCGACATCGAGACCGAAGAGAGCTTCGAGGCGGAGAAAGAGGGTGTCGGGCCGGTCGATGAGAACATCCATATCAAGAGAGATTGAACGGCTCGGGGTCGAAAGGAGGAGGCGCCCCCGTCCCTTAAACTTATCTATCCTCGCATAATTGTTATCAAGAGCGGCGATTACCCGCCCCGGAGATTCCATGTCAGCGGGGAGGAGGGCTGGCCGGCGAAAGGTCGCACACCCGCCAGCCATCATGATGACCGTGAAAAGAAGCGTGCCGGCTCCCCGCACAAGGATGGAACGAAACACCCGGTTGTGGACCATGGCCATCAATCACATTTTCTCTTCTTGCGGAGTCAATTTATTCAGCTTGGCCTGCACCTGCTGGCGTTCCGGCTCAAGCTCAAGAGCCCGCTCGTAGGCTCGTCGCGCGGGTTCCTTTTCACCGAGGGCAACCAGCACATCACCAAAATGCTCCCACACCTCGGCCGAATTCGGCGACAGATCGATAGATTTTTCGATCTTTTCCCGCGCGCCGCTCGCATCCCCCTGGCGGAAGAGGATCCACCCCAGCGTATCCCAATAGGCGCCGTTTTCGGCCTCCAGCGCGAGGGCCTTCTCGGCCATGCTGCGCGCCTCATCCAGCCGCAGATTGCGTTCCGCAAGATGATAGGCATAGTTGTTGAGCACAATGGCGCTCTCGGATTCGGACTTTAACAGGGCCTCATAAATCTTGACCGCGCGTTCATGCTCATCGTCTTCGTCATACAGCGCCGCCAGCGCGAGCATGGTCTGGACATTGTTGCCATCCAGCGCAAGGGATTTTTCCAGATGAAGCCGTGCGCACGCCTTTTTCCCCTGACGATTGCAGACGAAGCCCAGATAATAGTTGATCTCCGGATCATCGGGAAAGAGCTCGACCGCGGTCTGGAGCTGCTCTTCCGCAGCCGCCAGGCTGTCCATTTGCGCCAGATTGACCCCGGAAAGGATCCAGAGCAGGGAGAGATCCTTGCGCATGGAGAGGGCCTTGTCAAAACGCTGCCGGGCCTGCAGGTGTTCATTACGGACCATGAGCAGACGGCCGAGCGTGAGCGGGACGCGCCAATCTTCTCCGTGCGATTTTTCGAGCTCTTCGCAGAGTGAGATGGCCTTGAGAGTATCGCCCTTCTGCGCCAGCAGATTGGCGATTTCGATGCGCGCCCCGACATAGGTCGAATCGCTGTTGGTCAGGGACTCATAAAGGGCGACCGCATCATCCCACCGGTTCCGGGCGGCATAGAGGTCACGCAGCCGGCGGCGGGAATCAAGAAAGAGGGGATTGGTCTTCACAGCGGTTTCATAGACCTGCATGGCAGCGAGGGTATCGCGCTGGGCCCGGCGCAGCGCGCCGAGGGCCAGGTAGCCGCGCTCGCTCTGCGGATGGTCCTGGATGATCTTTTCGAACCATTGCGCCGCTGCCAGGGTGTCCTTTTTCTGAAAGAGATATTGCCCAAGCTGCACCTTGTCACCGAGATGCGTGGAATCACGGCCGACCAGCTCCCGGAAGAGCTCGATGGCCTCATTGAGCCGGTTGCTGCGCTCATAGAGCAGGCGCAATTCCGACTTGACCTCCTCAAAACCGCTCTGCCGGTTCAGGGCTTCGCGATAGATCCGGATCGCCCCGGTCGTGTCCTTGCCTGCCTTGCTCAGCGCTGCCTGCGCAAGGTAGGAGGCCTCGAAATCCGGATCGCTCTTTTGCACATCCAGATAGATCGTCCGGGCTTGCTCCAGAGCGCGGTGCTGAAAGAAGAGATGCCCGATGCGAAGGCGGTACTCGGGGTCCACCAGTCCGGCTTCAACCAGGCGGCGGTAGGAGACGAGGGCTTTGTCGTAGGATTTCGAGATGATCTGCAGGGTGGTGAGACTGTACAAACTCTCCATATCATCAGGAGTCAGGGTGGTGATGCGCTCGTAGACATCCGCCGCTTCGCTGAATTTGCGCTGCTTCTCCAGATTGGCGGCCATAAGCTCCAGGGCATCGATGCTTTTCCCATCCTGCTGCAGCGCTTTTTTGGCCATCCGGATGCTGGAGTTGTATTCCTCGAGCAGATAGTAATTCTCTGCGAGCGCCAGGTAGATCCCCGCGGAAGAAGAATCAATCTCAGCCGCCTGATGATACTCCACCAGGGCATTTTTGGGCTCCCCGAGGAGATCCTCGATCGTGCCGTTGATGATATGGCGCATGGCTTCGCGATTGTAATGCCGCCGGGCGGGTTGGATGACGGTCGTGTCACGGCTGCCTGCACAGCCGCCCAATCCGATCAGCAAGAGAACAAGCAGTGTATGAACAAGTGGTTTCATTTTGAGCCCAGGATTAAATTAAGAATAAAATTTAAAGCTATTTAGGCTCAATCACAAGAGAAAAATCGGCCGCCGCTTACCGCTCCTGCAACCCGGTGTTGGAGGAGCCCCCGCGTTCGTTGGCCAGGGTCAGGGCAACTCCGGCCAGGATGATCAATCCGCCCCAAATCGTCAGTCTGCTGATATGCTCCTGGAGGATGATGAAGGCGAGCAGGGTGGCACCAATGGGCTCGGCGAGGGTGAAGATCGACACCGTAGTGGCCGAGTAGTGCTTCAGTGCCCAGTTAAGGCTGGTGTGACCGATCACCTGGGGCAGCAGGGCGATGGCAAAAAGCAGGAGCCAGGTGCGCGGGTCAAAACCGGTCATTGGCTGACCGGAAGAGAGGGTGACCGTCAGGGCAACGAACGCTGCGACACTGTAGACAAGACCGACATAGCGCACCGTATCGATCTCTGTGCGCAGTCTGCGGCCGATCAGATAATAGCCTGCGGCGCCCAGCGCACCGATCAGCGCCAGGACGTTGCCGATCATCCGGTTCTCCCCGCCGCTGCCGGCGCCAAGGCTGATGGCCACACTGCCGCCCAGCGCCAGCACCATGCCGGTCACCGTCAGACGGGTAGGCCGCTCATGCAGAAACAGCCAGCTGCCCAGGACGACAAAAACAGGAAAGGTCTGAACCAGAACCACAGAAATCGCAACCGAGGTGTAGCGCAGCGAGGAGATCCAGGCGAGAAAATGGATGCCGAGAAACAGACCGGAAAGCAGGGCCCAACGGCGGGAGCGCGATGTATAGGCCCGCCAGACCGGCTTGCGCTGGAAGCGGGCGACGGCCAGATAGACCAGGGCGGCGATAAGCAGACGATAGCTGCTGATGACGAACGGCGGCGCCGGACAGAGCTTGATCAACACGGAGGAGAGCGAGATGGAGATGAGGCCCGCGCCGAGGATGACCGGCGCCTGCCATCGAGCAACGTTTCCGGCCATGCCTTACTCCTCTTTCACCGGAGGCAGCGACCAGCAGGTGAGATCCTCGGGGAGATAGGTTTCGGGGAACAGCGGCCGGGCCTGCTCAAGCAGGAGATGGTCGTCCGCTTCACCCATCCTCCCGCTGAGATGCCAGAGATAGAGCCGCCTGGCTCCAGCCGCACGCGCCAACATGGCCGCTTCGGCGGCGGTGCTGTGCCCGGTCTCCTCGGCCAGGGGTAAAAGTTCTGCGCTGAAAGTGCTGTCATGCAGAAGCACATCAACCCCCCGGGCGAGTTCAATTCCGGCCGGGCAGGGACGGGTGTCTGTGCAGTAAGCGATGCTGGATCCCTGGCGCGGCGGCCCCATCACCTGGCCGGGTATGATCTGACGGCCGTCCTGCAGCACGACAGCCTCTCCTTCCTGCAGGCGCCGCCGCAGCGGCCCCTCTGGGATGCCCAGTTTCCCGGCCGCAGCGATGTCGAATCGGCCCGGGCGCGAATTGGCGCAGATCCGGAATCCGTAACAGGGCTTGCTGTGCTGCAGCCGCATGGCCGAAAAGGAAAAACGCTCGAGCCGTATCTCGCCGACTTGCTCTTCATCCCATTCATGGATATGCTGCTCAAACCGTGTGCGGTGGCCGGTGACGGCGGCGATGTTCTCCAGAAATTGGCGCAGGCCTGCTGGTCCCCAGATATGCATCGGCTCCCTGCGATCCAGAAGATGCTGGGTGGTCAACAGACCCGGCAGTCCGAAAATATGGTCACCGTGCAGATGGGAGATAAGGATGTGGCGGATGCGGGCGGGAGAGAGTCCGGCGGCCATCAATCGCTGCTGAGTTCCTTCGCTGCAATCGCAAAGGACGGTTTCGGCCGGAAAGGCGATGGCCAGGGTGGGCAAAGCCCGGCGCAGGGTGGGCACTGCAGCACCGGTACCCAGAAAGAAGAGCCGGATGGAGTCCGCCATGGGTGTGCGCTCCCCCTACGGCTTTGGCCGGCCGAAGCGGTTCTCGGTGCCGTTGAGCAGGCGCTTGATATTGGCGCGGTGGGTATAGACGATCAGTGCGGCCGCGAAGAAACTGAAAAGATAAAAGGGCAGCGGCACCTCGCGGCCGATCCCGTAACGGAAAATGGTCAGAATGAGGGGGAAAGCGATCGCCGCGCTGATGGAGGAGAGGGAGACGATGCGAGTTGCCAGCAGGACCGCCCCAAAGATTAAAAAGCAGTAGAGTACGGCTTCAGGGAAAAGGGCCAGCAGCATGCCGGCGGCAGTGCCCACCCCCTTGCCGCCGCGAAATCCGGCAAAAATGGTCCAGATGTGGCCGAAAACTGCAGCAATGCCGGCACCCAGCTGCAGCAGGTGCGGATCGGCCAGGTTGGGCGCGATCCACTGCGGCAGCCAGAAGGCGGCGACAAAACCCTTGAAAACGTCCACCAGGGTGACGAAAAGCCCTGGTTTCCAGCCCAACACCCGGAAGACATTGGTGCCCCCGGCATTGCCGGAGCCATGCTCACGAATGTCAATGCCGCGCAGCACTTTTCCGACGATGATGCTGGTGGGAATGGAACCGATCAGATAGGCCAGTGACAGGACGATCAGGGCAGCGAACATAAATGGGCTCTCTCCAATAATGGTCCGTCTATTCGGGCATGGGATCGCCCGCAACCGCGATGGCGGTCGATCCTATGCCGGTGTGCAAACCCAGGGCCGGTGAGGCATCCAGGACGGGGATGTCGGCATCCGCGAATTCCTGCTGAATCGCGCGGCAGAGGTTTCCAGCCAGCTCCGGGGCCAGCATGTGGACGATAATGAAACGGGGATTGACCAATCGGCGCGCATGAGCGCGGGCCAACTCTACCGATTTTTCTGCAAGCCGTTTGCGGCCGATCACCTTTCCGGCCTCAACGATCCGTCCTTCTTTGTCAATGGAGATCAGCGGCTTGATTTGCAGCATGGTGCCGAAAAAGCCCTGCGATTTGCCGACGCGTCCGCTGCGGACCAGGTACTTCAGAGTCGGTATCGCCACAAAGATGCGGCACCGGTCGATCACCCCGGTGATCTTTTCCTTGATCTCCGCCAGCGGCAATCCCGCTTCGATCATCCTGGCCGCCTCATGCACAATCAGCCCGAGCGCGGCGGAGGTGGTGCGGCTGTTGATCACTTCAATCGGCAGCCGGCCGGCCAGCTGCCGCGCGCCATTGTAGGCCCCCTGGATGGTGCCGCTGAGAGCCTCGGAGATGTGAATCGACAGAATAGACTCGTAGCGCTCGGCCAGTTTTTCATATAGAGTTGTGTAGAACGCGGCCGGCGGTTGAGAGGTGGTCAAACGCTCGCCGCCTCTCTCCAGGATCTTGTAGAAATCGTAGGCGCTGATCTCTTCCCGGTCACGATAGCTGCGCGCCCCGACATTGATCATGACCGGGACGATGTGGATATCATATTTGGTGATCAACTCGGCGGGCAGGTCGCAGGTGGAGTCCGTCACCAGGGCGATACCTCGTTTCGGCGCCAGACTGGCCGCATCGTCATACTGTTTTTGCATGTCTTCGGCCTTGGTCTGCAGCAAGGTGCCGTGCTCGGCCGCGAGCGAAAACACAGCTTCCGGGTCGTTAGTGTGGATGTGAATACGCACTTTGTGATTACCGCCCACAACGATGAGGGAATCTCCGAGCGGCAGCAGCGCCTCCTGCATCCGGCGGCGGTCGAGCCCCTCCCCCTGGACGAGGCACTCGGTGCAATAGCGGAACCTGATTTCGTCGTCCATCTTGTGAAAATGAAAATGGCGCAGCTTTTCCACCACATGACTGCTCGCCCGATAAGCGGCGATCTTGCCGGAATCGATAAAATCGGCTAGCCCCTCGAGCAGATGCACAAAACCCTGGGCTCCCGCATCGACGACCCCGGCCTTGCGCAGGGCCTGAAGCTTGTTCGGAGTATCAGCGAGGGATTCCCGCGCCCGCGCCAATCCATCCTGGAAAAGGCGGACAAAATCCTCTTCGCCCATCGCCTGCTCCCTGAGAAAGCTGGACCAATCCTGGATGACGGTGAGGATGGTGCCTTCGCGGGGATTGGAGAGGGCTTCCCGCGCCCGGACCGCGGCCACAGAGACCACATGGGCGAACTCTTCCGGCGAGAGTCTGGCCCGCCCTCCGGCGCCTTCCGCCAGGCCTTGAAAAAACTGCGCCAGGATGGCGCCGGAATTGCCGCGCGCTCCCGACAGTGCCCCCTCGGAGATGCAGCGGCACACATCCGTCAGCGAGGAGAAGGGACACTCCTGTGCACTCTCAACAATACTCTTCATGGTGAGCGCCATGTTGGTGCCGGTATCAGCATCCGGTACCGGAAAGACATTTATGTTGTTGAGCGCTTCCTGCATCTCGCTGATACGGCCGGCAGAAGCGATGATGGCTCTTTTCAGGCGCGCACCATCAATATATCTGATTTTTATTTTCATGACCCCTACCCGTCAAAACGGCGCAGGATTTGCCGCCACCGGTCAATTGGTGAACTGGGCAGTCACAGCACCGAACGTCTTCGCTCCACTCGAACTGTCCGTCAAAAGGAGCGGTGATTTGCCGAATTGGCTCTTTAACCGCGAGATCAGATTTTGCACATGGTCCGTTTTCCCGGATTTACACAGCACAACCACAGCGCCGGCCGCCCCCCAGGGCATGGCCCTCGCACCGTAAATTCCTGCCTCGCCGATCATCCGCTCCGATGCTTCCACCAGCCAGTTGGCATCTTCGCTGACCATACCTGAGATCCGGCTGAAGTGGTCATGAGAGGCCGCAAGCAGAGCCCCTGCCTCCCGGCAGTGCACTTCGTCCGGGTTCGATCCGCCCTCCTGCATCAAGCGCATGAAGGCATGCACCCGCCCGGCCTCCTCAATGGCAAACTCCAGCATGGTACGGGGCATATAACGCTTTTCGGGATCGACCTCCTCTTCCCCTTCCCATGAGCCGGGGTGGTTTCGCAGAAATTCCGCACCTGAACAGCGATAGGGGACCATTTTTTTCAGTACCTTCTGCCAGAGCTCCTCCGGCACCGAGGCGGGATCCTCCGCCGCCGGGCGCAGGGAGTCCTGGCCGGCCAGCGCCTCCCGCAGCAGGGTGCGGCCGATCAGGAGGCTCACACACGTCTCGTTCAGCTTCTGCCACTCCGCTGTCCTGCGCACTCCGGTGTCAATGGCCAACAGCTGCAGATTCGGCGGCAGGGGAAGGAAGGATTTGATCTCCGCCGGCTCCCCTTGCAGGAGAGCGAACTGTCCCTCTTTGCCGAAAAGAAAGGTCTGAAAATCCGGTGGGCCGCATTTCCGCCGCATGATCTCCTGCTCGATGCGGAATGCCCATTCCGCCAAATCGGCTTTCCCGGAAGGCAAGGCATAAGCCTCCTGCAGCGCCAGCAGCAGGGCGGTCAGCAGCGCGCCGGAGTAGCCCAGCCCGGCGCCGGCCGGAAGAGCGCTCTCGATGGCGATGTTCACACCCAACCCGCGGCTCTTCTCCTGCAGCAGAGGATTGAGCAGGGCTAAAGCCGCGAGCACGCTGCCGGTCCAGCTTTTTTCAGCAGCAGCCGAGAGGCCGCGCAGCATTTTCCAGTCCGGCTGCGCCGCCGCTTCGAGCAGATCGTCAAGTCGGTATTCCACCGTCAGCACCCGTTCCCGGTTGAGATTGAGATTACGGATGAGTATGCGGCGGTCCAGCCGAGGCTGCACTGCGACGATGACTGCCTGCGAGAGTGGAAAGTGCAGAACGGGCATGGCCGCCAGTGCGGTCGCTCCTCCCAACAGATCCAACCGGCCGGGCGCACGCGCGATGAATACAGGGCGCCCGGGGGCAAAGAGACCCCCAAGATTTTTCTGCAGCAGCCGGCGAAAGTTCAGCAGGTCGGCAGGTAGTTGAGTATCAGCCATATGGGGAGGCAGCTCCTCTCGGTTAACCCCGGTTCAACGCAGGCTAAAATACAACATACCCCTTAAGCACTCAACACGTCAGGCAAGACCGCTTGAGGGTTGTCGATCTTCTATATCTCCGTTCCATCGTGAATTACAGCGTTTTTCATGACGATGGTGATGCCCTTGCTGATCCAGATACCCTCAGCCTCCCGCTCGGCCTCGCTGACACCGGCGCGGTTGAGGATGCGCACATTGGCGCCAATCCTGGCATTCTTGTCGATGATCGCGCGCTTGAGCACGCAACCGGCGCCAATCCCGATCGGTGGAATCCCGCTGGCCAGATCTTCCCGGCGCTCCCTCTCCATTTGATAATGATCGGCCCCCATGACCAGGCAATCCTCGATACAGGAGCCGGACGCAATCCGGCTGCGGATGCCGATGATCGAGTGGCTGATCTGTGCATCCTCGATATGGCCCCCTTCGCAGATCAGTGACTGGACGATCGTGCTCTTCGACACCGAGCAGGGCGGCAGGAAACGCGGCCTGGCATAGACCGGAAAATCGGCGTTGAAAAAATCAAAACTGGGGCGTGGCTGCGTCAGCAGCTGCATATTGGCATGGTAAAAGGATTCTATGGTACCGATATCCTCCCAGTAGCCGTTGAAGAGACAGGCATTGATCTTCAGCTCGCTGACCGAAGAAGGGATGATCTCCTTGCTAAAGTCGGCATAATTGCTCTTTTGGCGCAGCAGACTGATCAGGACCTCCTTGCGAAAAAGATAAACCCCCATCGATGCCAGAAAGGGCTTGTCCGCAGGGATCTCACGCCAGGGCCCGGAGGCCCGGGGTGCCATGGCCATGCCGTTCAGCCCCTCCTCCCCTTTGGGCTTTTCGCGGAATTCTACCACTTTGCCGTCATCATCGATGCGCACGATGCCAAAGTCGGAGGCCTGCTTCTGCGCGACCGGAACGACTGAGATGGTGATATCGGCGCCGCTCTGCAGATGCGATTCCAGAAAAGGGCGATAATCCATGCTGTAAAGATGGTCGCCGGAAAGGATGAGATACTCATCCACCTTGTGGTCGCGGATCGTGGAGAGATACTGGCGTACTGCATCCGCTGTCCCCTGAAACCAGTGGGAATGTTCGGGGGTTTGCTGCGCGGCAAGGATTTCGACAAAGCCGTCGCTCAAGTGCGAAAAATGGTAGGTTTGAGTAATATGGCGATTGAGCGAGGCGGAGTTGAACTGTGTCAGTACATAGATGGAATTGATACCGGAGTTGATGCAGTTGCTGACGGGGATGTCGATGAGGCGATACTTCCCGGCGAGGGGAACAGCGGGCTTGGCGCGCATCTTGGTCAGAGGGTAGAGACGGGTCCCTCGTCCACCGCCGAGGATGATGGCCAGAACTCTTTGCATGAGTGGCCCTCCGGCCGTTTACATGGCGAGTTACAGACGAAATTTTCTGTAACTTACACATTTGCCATCACAATGTCAATATCTAGTTGACAAGGCCGCGCAGCGGTGACGCAATCACGTGTCCGCCGCCCTCCGGCGAAGCACAGCCGCAGCGAGCAAAAAAAGGTTGAATGAATGGCAATGACTCGTTATATTAGACATGGTAATGTCAAGCCGGCCAACGGCCATCGCCTCCAAAAAAGGAGTTTTCTATGACACCCAAACTCTCCATCCTCCTCTATGCCTATCCAGAGATCCCTTATGAATCTGCCGCCTTGAATAACATGGTCGCCTCACTACAGAACCAATATGACCAGAATTTTGAGGTGCTCTTTTTTGGCGACAATGATCAGACCCGCCAGCTCGCCGATAAAGCCGGCTATACCTTCATTCCCGCCGACCTCGACAACAAAGGCAAGGCCCTGAACAGCGCCCTGCGCCGGACCAGCGGAGAGTATGTGCTCATCTGCAATAACGCGGCCAATGCCCTGGAGTTCAAGCGCTCCGCGACCAGGTTCTACGCGATGGCGATGGACCGCCATCCGGACACCAGCCTGCTCTATACGGACTATGACCTGATCGACAAGGGCGTCCGCAAGGAACGCAAACTGCTGGAATGGCACAACGGCCGCCTGACCGAGGCCTGGGATACCGGCTACTGCCTGCTCTTCAGCCGGGCCTTTCTCGAGATGGTCGGCTTTTGCGATGAACGCTGCCGGTTCAATCCCCTCAACGATCTCCGCTTCAAGGCGATGGAAACCGGGCGGATTATGCACATCTCCAACCGCTTCAACGGCGTCCCCTATCTCGCCTACGCCGCGGCACAGGGACTGGATGTCTTCGCCTATCTCAAGGCGGGCAAAGAGGTGCAGATCGAAAACGAGGAGATTGTCACCGGGCATCTCAAGCGTATCAAGGCCTATCTCGCCCCCGGCCAGAACTATCACCAGGTGACCTATACGCCCGAGGAGGAGGCCTCCTTCAAGGCCTGCATCGCCTCGGTGGTGATCCCGGTCTTCAACCGGCCCGAGTTCATCGGCCCGGCGATCGAATCGGTGCAGGCGCAGAGCGTGCAGAATATCGAGATCGTCGTCGTCTGCAACGGTGGTGATGACGATCCGACCATCCCGGAGGTCCGGCGCTACCTACCCGGTGGCGATAAACATGCTGCGCACAAACCGCCCGTGCGCCTGATCATCCACGACATGAACATACTCGGACTCTGTTTCAACGACGCCCTGCAATCCTCGCGGGCCAAATATTACGTACAGCTCGATTCGGACGATCTGCTCTTTCCCGATGCTGTGGAGAAGATACTCAAGGTCTATGACGAGGACGACCGCATCGGCATGGTGATCGGCTCCTATCAGGTTTATGAAAAGAAAGCGGATGGCCGGGTGGAGCCGGTCCTGACCGGGGAGGGCAAGCCCTTCATCGTCACGCATGATGAGTGGACTGAGGAGAATGGGCGCAATAATCTGCTGCGCATCGGCGGCGCCGGCGCCCCCCGTTCGATCAAGATCAAGGTTCTGAAAGAATTGGGCTGGTTCGGGATGAACGATTCTCCCTACTCCCGGAATTACGGGGAGGATTACGAGCTGGTGAACAAGTGCGCCGAGCGCTATCGTATCGGCCGCGTCTGGGATCCCATCTACAAGGTGGTCCGCCACGCCGGGGGGACTGACCATATGATCGACCAGGTCACCATTGACGTGAATGAAAACGCCAAGGATCACATGCGCCTGGTCGCCCTGCGGCGCCGGCAGAAAATAAACGGCATCGAGCCGACTGTGTAATCGAGGGGGGAGACCCATGCCCGAGCTCAAGAATCTGATGATATCGGTCTCCGGCGTCCGCGGCATCATCGGCGACGGACTGACGCCTGAGGTGGCCCTGCACTTCGCCCAGGCCTATGGCTCCCGGTTTGGTCCCGGCCGTATCGTTGTCGGCCGCGACTCACGGGTGACCGGGGAACTGATTAAATATGCGGTCTGGGCGGGACTGCTCTCCTCCGGTTGTGATGTGGTCGATATCGGCATGACCACGACGCCAACCACCGCCATGATCACGGAAAAAGCGGAAAATGCGGGCGGCATCATCATCACCGCCAGCCATAATCCGCGCGAATGGAACGCCCTCAAACTGCTGGCCCATGACGGACTCTTCCTGAGTCCGGAGGCGGGTGGAGATATCCTCGACCGGGTCAGGCAGCAGGAGTTCCGGTTTGCCGCCTGGGATCAGGTGGGACGGGTGATCCCCTATCCCGCTGCAGCCGATGAGCATCTCAATGCAGTCGAAGGGCTGGCCCTGGTGGATGTGGCAGCGATCCGCAAACGCCGTTTCAGGGTCGTCGCCGATCCCTGCAATGGGGCCGGCGGCACGATCCTGCCGCAGCTGCTGGAGCGGCTCGGCTGTGAGGCCTTTTTCCTCAATCTTGAGCCCCATGGGCGTTTCCCGCGCAGCCCGGAACCGCTCGCCGCCAATCTCGGCGAACTCTGCGCCGCCGTGGTCGCCCACAATGCCGATCTCGGCATCGCTGTCGATCCGGATGTGGACCGCCTCGCCCTGGTCTCCAATCAGGGGATCCCGCTCGGCGAGGAGTATACCCTCGGGCTGGTCACCGACTTTATCCTCTCCCACACCCCGGGCGAGGTGGTCGTCAACGCCTCCACGTCGCTGATGATCGATGATATTTCCGCCCGCCACGGCTGCCTGGTCCACCGCACCCCTGTCGGCGAGATCCATGTCGCCACCAAAGCCCGGACGACCGGCGCGGTCATCGCCGGTGAGGGCAACGGCGGCGTGATTTATCCGGCCCTCCACCTCGGCCGCGACGCCATCGCCGGCATCGCCCTGATCCTGCAGTCCATGGCGGAAAAGGGAAAACCGCTCGCCGAGCTCCACGCCGGCCTGCCTCAGTATGTCATGGTCAAGGATAAAATCGCTCTTCCCTTCGATGCCGACGCGAAGGCCATGGTGGCCGGACTGATCCGCAAGCACGCCGGCGAGAAGGTCGATTTGACCGACGGACTCAAATTTATCTACGACCACGCCTGGGTCCATATCCGGGCCTCCAATACCGAACCGATCATCCGCGTGATCGCCGAGGCCCGGAGCGAGTCCGAGGCCCGGCAGCGCGTCTCCGACCTTAAACAGGAATTCGCAAATTTATCGTAATACCAGATAACGTGAGGATTGCTATGGCCGACTTTGAAAAGCTGGGGATGTTTTATCTCGGCAAGGAATACGATACAGAGAAAAAACAGCTTCTCGATAACCACATCCTGTATGACTCCAAGGACCTGGTCACGCACGGCGTGTGCATCGGCATGACCGGCAGCGGCAAAACCGGCCTCTGCATCTCTCTTCTGGAAGAGGCCGCCATCGATAATATCCCCGCTTTGATCGTCGATCCCAAGGGGGACATGACCAACCTGCTGCTCACCTTTCCCGGACTCTCCGCGGCCGAATTCAGACCCTGGATCAATGAAGATGATGCCCGCCGGGAGAACAAGACCCCCGAGGAATATGCCGCCGCCCAGGCGGAACTCTGGAAAAAAGGGCTGGATCAGTGGGGCCAGGATGGCGCCCGCATCCAGCGCCTCCGCGACGCTGCCAATTTCACTATCTTCACCCCCGGCAGCACCGCCGGCGTCCCGATCTCCATTCTGAGCAGCTTCGCCTGTCCATCGGAAGAGACCATGCTCGACCGCGAAGCGGTTGGCGATCTCATCTCCTCCACTGTGACCAGCCTGCTCGGCCTTATCGGCATCGCGGCGGACCCGATCAAGAGCCGGGAGCACATCCTGCTCTCCAACATCATCGATCACACCTGGCAGCAAGGCAAGGAGATGGACCTGGCCGGTCTGATCACCGCCATCCAGAATCCCCCCTTCGAGCGAGTCGGCGCATTCGCGGTGGATGCCTTTTATCCGGCCAAGGAACGCTTCGAGCTCGCCATCAGCCTCAATAATCTCCTCGCCGCTCCGGGCTTTTCCACCTGGCTGAGCGGGGAACCCCTGGACATCGGACGCCTGCTCTACAGCGAAAACGGCAAGCCGCGCCACTCGGTATTTTATATCGCCCATCTCAGCGATTCCGAGCGCATGTTTTTCGTCACCCTGCTCTTCAACCAGGTGGTCTCGTGGATGCGCAGCCAGCCCGGCACCACCAGCCTGCGCGCCCTCCTCTACATGGACGAAGTGGCCGGCTATCTGCCGCCGGTGGCAGCGCCCCCCTCCAAAAAACCGCTGATGATCATGCTCAAGCAGGCCCGGGCCTTCGGCGTCGGGGTGCTCCTGGCCACGCAAAACCCGGTCGACCTCGATTACAAGGCCCTCTCCAATACCGGCACCTGGTTCATCGGCCGGCTGCAGACCCAGCAGGACATCGAAAAGGTGGTGGAGGGACTGCGCTCGGCCGCCGGCGATATTGACACCCGCATCAGCAAAGCCCTCTCCGCCCTGGGCAAGCGGGTTTTTCTGATGAAAAACATCCATGAGAGCGATCCGGTCATCTTTCAGACCCGCTGGGCCCTCTCCTACCTGCGCGGTCCCCTGACCCTCGCTCAGATCAAAAAGCTGCCGGCGCCGGCGAGCACCGCCCAGGCGCGGTCGATCGCCAGCCCGAAAGCGGCTGGGTTCGGTACCGATGCGGAGGGACGGCCTGCGCTCCCGCCGCAGATCCCCGAATATTTCGCCCCCCTGCGCGGCGCCTTCAAACCGGAGGCCAAACTGCTCTACCGCCCGGGAGTGCTCGGACTGGCGGACGTCGCCTTTGTGCCGGGTGAATCCCAACGGTTGGGGCGCATCGCCTGGCTGGAAGATGGCCCCATGCCGGTCGACTGGGAACGGGCCGTCGAAGCCCCCTTCGCAGAAAATGATCTGGAAAAAAACCCGGCGGAAAACAGCGCCTTTGCCAGGCTGGCATCCCCGGCCTCCCGGCCTGAAAGCTACACCGCCTGGGCTAAGAGTTTCGCCGATACCATCTATCGCACCGCTACACAGGAACTCTACACCAGCACCTCGCTCAAGCTGACCTCCCGGCCCGGTGAGCCGGAGCGCGATTTTCGCATCCGCATCAGTCAGCTCGCCCGGGAAAAACGCGACGACACTGTCGACCAGCTGCGCAAGCGCTATGCCAGCAAAATGGCAACGCTGCAGGACCGCATTATGCGCGCAGAACAAAAAGTGGCGAAAGAGAAGAGCGATTACCACTCCCAAACCATGTCGACCGCGGTTTCGGTTGGAGCGACCATCCTCGGCGCCTTCTTCGGCCGCAAGGCGCTCTCCGCCACTACCCTGAACAAGGCGGGCACGGTCATCCGTAAGGGGATGCGCACGACCAAGGAACGTGGCGATATCCATGACGCCGAAGAGAGCCTCGATGTCCTGAAAGAGCGGTTGGCGGATCTGGAACAGGAGCTCAATCAGGAGATCGCCCGCATCGAGGAACAGACCGATCCCATGCAGCAGACCCTGGAAGTGGTCGCCATGCGTCCGAAAAAGGGCGATATCACCGTTCGCCTCACCGCTCTGCTCTGGCTGCCCTATTGGCAGACGAGCGACGGCAACAGGGAGCCCTCTTACCTCTAGAGGAAAGGTTGCAAGACCGCCGGTCGGGCCACAGGTGATGATCTTCGGCAATGGACTGGCGGCACCCTCTCAAGGAAGGAAAAACCATGCAGAATGGAAACAATATCCCGGAAACGGCCTATCGAATCATCGACCATACCTCCGACGTCGGTCTCGAACTGGAGGCCTCGACCCTGACCGGGCTCTTTGTGGCTGCAGCGGAGGGCCTGATGCATATCATCTGCCCGCATTGCCAGATCAAGCCGGCGCAGAGCCATCCCCTGCAGGTCTGCGGGGAAAACCTCGAAGAACTTCTGGTCAACTGGCTCTCCGAATTGAACTACCTGTGTCAGGTGCAGCGCTTTCTCACCGCCAGGGTCAAGATCACGGAAATCCATGAGCGTTTTCTGCAGGCCGAAGTGACGGGTGAAACCAGGGACCCCCTGCGCCACGCCATGCGGAGCGAGATTAAAGCCGTTACCTATCACCGGATAGAGGTTCACCAGGAGGCTGCTGACAAGTGGCGAGGCAGGATCTACATGGACCTCTGAGAGAAAAGACCGCCCGGCGATCAGCTGCACCAGGAGCGGAATCATGACAACCCCCATGCATCGTATAACCGACTATCTCTTCGAAATCCCCAAAACCGGCAAAATGCGGGTGCCCGCCCGCATCTACGCCACTGAAGATTTGCTCCCCGATATCCTGCAAGACCGCGCCGTCGAACAGGCTGCCCACGTCGCCTGGCTGCCGGGCATCGTAGGCTATTCCTATGCCATGCCTGACATCCATTGGGGCTATGGCTTCCCCATCGGCGGCGTTGCCGCCTTTGACCTGGAAGAGGGCGTCATCTCCCCCGGCGGGGTGGGCTATGACATCAACTGCGGCGTCCGGCTGCTGCGAACCGGCCTCCAGCTCAGCGACATCGAATCGAGGATGCCGGCGGCGGTGGATGGCCTCTTCCGCGCTATTCCGAGCGGGGTGGGATCCACTGGCAGGCTGAAACTTACTGAAAAGGAGGAAAAACGGGTTCTGCAGAACGGCGCACTGTGGGCCGTACAGAACGGCTACGGCGAAGAGGAGGATCTGGACAAGATAGAGGAAAACGGGATGATGCCGCAGGCCGATCCGGATCAGGTCAGCGCGCGCGCACGCGAAAGAGGGCGCAGCCAGCTCGGGACCCTGGGGTCGGGCAACCACTTCATCGAGCTGGGCGTGGTTGATGAGATCTATGACACCGCAGCCGCCTCAGCCATGGGCCTGAGGCTCGAACAGATCACCCTCTTCATCCATACCGGATCACGCGGCCTTGGCCATCAGGTCTGCGACGAGGCCATCAAGGAGATGCTGCATGCGTCGCGTAAATACGGCATCGAGCTGCCGGACCGGCAGCTGTGCTGTGCGCCGATCTCATCCCCGGAGGGCCAACACTATCTGGGGGCCATGTCCGCGGCAGTAAATTTCGCCTTCGCCAACCGTCAGATGATCACCCATTGGGCGCGTCAAGCCCTCCTGCAGGCCTGGAATATCACTCCGCGCGACCTGAATATGCAGGTGGTTTACGAGGTGGCGCACAACATCGCCAAGATCGAAAAACACAACGTCGACGGCATCGAGCGCTCGCTCTGTGTCCACCGCAAAGGGGCAACCCGGGCCTTCGGACCGCATCACCCCGAAATCCCTGCGGCCTATCGGGAGATCGGCCAGCCCGTGCTCATCCCAGGGGATATGGGGCGCTGCTCCTATCTTCTGACCGGGACGGCCAAGGCCATGAGCGACAGCTTCGGCTCCGCGTGCCACGGCGCCGGCCGGGTGATGAGCAGAACGCAGGCGATCAAATCAGCGCGGGGCCGCTCGGTGCTGCGCGAGCTGGCTGAACGCGGTATCCTGGTCCGCGCCGAGAACAGCGAAACGATCGCCGAAGAGATGCCGGAGGCCTACAAGAATGTCACCCAGGTGGTCGACGCTGTCGCCGGCGCCGGTCTGGCTCGCAAAGTGGCCCGGCTGAAGCCCCTGGGCGTGATCAAAGGTTAAGTCCGGGGGCGGGGCCGAAATAGGTGTTGACTTTTAAATCACAGCGTTATATATTTTAATACACCTCGTAAGTATCGCCGTGGCGCTTGTGTTGTTGCAGTTCCGGCTTGCGGCCGATTCCATATATTATCTTCTCACTAATGTCAGGCACAGTAAAAGATCTTGGGTAAGCCTGAATTCCTCAAACTTCCATTTGACCAGTCGGTACAATCCATATTGAAAAATTTTCCATTCCTCTCCCCTGCGCCCCGCCGGCGCGTTCGCATCGCGAAGTGAAGAGGAATTCGGTGACAGTACCTTGCATGCTGCACAAGGAGTCATGAGCATGGCCTTACCATCTTCAACAGCGAGCCCCCTGCAGTCCCTGTCGGACAAGATCGGCGGATTTATCGGCTATGAGAGCTCCGCCACCAGGGAGCCGTCGGACATCAACCTCCGCAGCTTTCTCATCGCCGGAATCGATGCCAGCCTGAAAGGCCTAGAGGCGATCCCCTCGGCCACCATTGAGGAGGATCAGCGCGTCCTCATCGAGGTCGTAAGAAGTACCCGGCGCAAACTCGCCACCATCAGTGAAAGCCTGAGCGATCCAACCTATGCCGGACAGGATTTTTTCACCCGGGACCATCTTGCCGAAAAGAGGTTGGCCAGCATTTACTCGCTCGAAAAATCCATGCTCGACGAACTTGCGGACATCCAGCTTGAACTCGCTGCCTTTCAGACCGGACCGATTGAAAAGAGTACAATCGAAGACCATTTTCTGCACATCTCCGATTCGATCGATAATCTGAATCAGGCTCTCTTTGAACGCGAGTGCCTCATCCTCGGCGATCAATAGTCTTTGTACATGAAAACCCGGCGGAGGGCGAGAAAGCGGCGGCCGGACCGGAAAAGAGCAACAGGAGGGACTGGTATCCAAAAAATGCCGTGATCAACCCGGTTCATTCGAGATCACTCAATCCATAGTCGTTCATTTTGCGATAGAGGGTGGCCTCACCGATCTTGAGGGCGGCGGCGGTCCTGCCGCGGTGATGGTTATTGCGGACCAGCTGTTCGCGGATGAATTCCCGCTCAAATTGCTCCACCGCGCTCCTGAGACTGTCCGCGTCCCGAGGTCTCCAGGGTGAAGCCTCAGCCGGCTGCATCTCCACCGGCAGATCCTCGATGCGGATAACCTCCCCCGGGGTAAAAATCATCAACCTTTCGATAAAGTTCTCCAGCTCTCGCACCTCTCCCTTCCACTCCCGCTTGACAATCATTTCCATGACCCCGGGATCAGCCCCCTTGACATGACGATTCATCTGCCGGTTGTATTTCTGGATGAAATGGTCCACCAGCAAGGGGATGTCACTGGGCCTCTCCCGCAGTGAGGGGAGATGGATTTCGATGACATTGAGACGGTAATAGAGATCTTCCCGGAACCGGCCGGCCTGGACTTCCTGCAAGAGGATGCGGTTGGTGGCGGCGATGATGCGGACATTGACGGGAATAAGAGCGGTCGCCCCGACCGGAAGGATCTCCCGGTTTTCAAGGGCCCGCAGCAGTTTGGCCTGCCCGGTGAGCGACATGTCACCGATTTCATCCAGAAAAAGGGTGCCGTTGTGGGCGACCTTGAACAGACCATCCTTGTCCGCAACCGCCCCGGTGAAGCTGCCCCGCTTGTGTCCGAAAAGTTCGCTCTCCATCAGGGTCTCGGTGATGGCGCCGCAGTTGATCGCCACAAATCGACCCTTGCGCCGGGGGCTGTTGTAATGGATCGCCTTGGCCACCAGCTCCTTGCCCGTGCCGCTTTTGCCGGTCACGAGAACATGACTGTCGCTGTCGGAAACCTTGCGGATGGTGGCGAAGAGCTTTCTGATCGCCGGACTCTTGCCGATGATATTGCTGAAATCATACTGGGCATTGATCTCCTGTCGCAGGGCCTGGTTCTCCTGCACCAGTTCCTTGTGCTCGAGCAGCTTTTTGACCTTGATCGCCACATCCTCAAAATTGAGCGGCTTGAGCAGATAGTCATACGCTCCCTTGCGCAGGGCCTCCAGGGCGGTCTCGAGTGAGGCATAGGCCGTGATGATAATGAAGGAAGCGCGCAGATTCAGCTCGGCACTCTTTTCCATCAGCTCGATCCCCGTCATCAGCGGCATGGCGATATCGGTGACCACGACGTCGTACTCCCCTGCACCGAGCATCTCCAGGGCCTGCCGGCCGTTGGCCGCCTGATCGCAGGTGAAGCCGCGATTAACCAGCATGGATACCAGAATCTCGCGGGTGATGTCGTCATCTTCCACGATGAGTACGCGCTGTGCCATCGCCTCACGCTCCTCTCTCTGCGGCGAGGGCCGGCAGAACGATCTCAACACAGGTTCCTTTACCCGGATCGCTCACGATTCCTATCGTCCCGCCATGGGCGGTGATAATGGAGCGGCTGAGAAAAAGACCCAGGCCGCTCCCCCTGCTCCCTTTGGTCGTGAACCAGGGGGCGAAAAGAGCGGACTGATCCGCAAGGGGGATCCCGGTCCCGCTGTCCTTTACGGCCAGATGGACCTTGTCGCCATCCTGCCATGATTTGAGCGTCAGGGTGCCGGCCGGCACGGTCTCGAGGGCATCGGCTGCGTTCAGGCAGAGCGAGATGATCACCTGCAAGAGCTGGTCGGGGTTGGCCGACACCTGGGGGATCGCCGCCTCCAGTTCGGTGCCCACCTCACGATACTTGAGCCGGCGGTCATGTTTGACGATGCGCACCGCTTCCATGATCAGGCTGTTGAGATAGACCGTCTCCTGACCGGTGCGGATCGGCCGGGAAAAATCGGCGATTGTGCGGAGAATTTGCGTCAACTGGTCCACAGACCGCCCAATCTGCCGCAGGTTTTCCTTGACCTGGGGATCACCGCTCTTCTCCCCGAGAAATTGCGAGAGCGAAGAGATGGCCATCAGGGGCGTACCTGCATCATGGATGAAACCGGGCGCGAGCGTGCTCATGGCGTGCATCTTTTCCGCCTGAAACAGAGCGTCGCGCAGTGGCGGCTCGCCCATCTCCCCTGCAATGGCCTCTTTCTCATCGGACATGACTGATCTCCCTCACTGCCTGAAGTACTGTTTTTGGCTTCCATCCTTTCAAGTTAGCAAAAAGGGCCCTGATTCGCAATTGAAAATCCCCCTGAACGGGCCGGCGCCTCTGCATGTTTTGCCTTGCATAAGATGCATTATTTTAATATCTTCCCCCTGAATACAGACCAGGAGAAAATCACATGATAGAGAGAACCTTCACCCAGGAACAACTTTCGCAAGCGACCCTTCAGGAGTTGCAGACGCTCGCCCGCCAGTGCCGTGGCGATATTCTCAAAATGACCACCCTGGCGGCCAGTGGTCATCCCGGCGGCAGCATGTCCTCCATCGATTTCTATCTGACTGTCTTCGCAATGGCCAACGTCGATCCCGGGGATCCCTTCGCTCCCGGACGCGACCGGATCGTCACCAGCCATGGTCACACCTCCCCGGGGGTCTTTTCCGCGCTCGGACGCCTCGGCTTTTTCAGGATCGAAGACGCCGTGGCCCATTTCCGTCAGACCAACTCGCCGTTCGAAGGGCATGTCGAGCGTGAGGTGCCCGGGGTCGAATGGGGCACCGGCAATCTCGGTCAGGGGCTCAGCGCGCTGCTTGGCCTCGGCCTCGGCGCCAGACTGCAGGGCCACAAGGTCCAGCTCTACGGCTTTATGGGCGACGGGGAGCAGCAAAAAGGTCAGATCGGAGAGGCCCGCCGCTTCGCTGTCAAGTACGGTTTTACCAATGCCACCGTTTTTGTCGACTATAACCGTCTCCAGATCAGCGGCGCCATCGAGAAGGTGATGCCGCAGCAGATCCGCGCAGGCTGGGAGGCCGATGGCTGGCAGGTCATCGAAATCGACGGCCACGATTATCAGGCCATCTACCAGGCGATCCGTAAGGCCCACAGCCTGCCGGCGCCGGTGATGATCCTCGCCCATACTGTGATGAGCAAGGGTGTGCCCTTTATGGAAAACGACCACAAATGGCATGGACAGGCCCTGCCTCTCGAGGAGTGCCGTAAAGCCCTGAACCTCCTGGGCCTGCCGGATGATCTCGATGCCCTCGCGGAACGCCGCAAAACGCACAATCCGACCGTTGCACTCGCCGAAAGAGCCCCCCTCGCAGCCGTGGCCGACCCCGGCATCCCGCGCACCTATGGGGCTGCCGAAAAGAACGATAACCGCAGCGGCTGGGGAAACGCCCTCGACGATATCGTCGCCGCCAACCAGGGACGCCTCCCCATTGCGGTTTTCGACTGCGACCTCGCTCCCTCAGTCAAGACCACCAATATCGCCAAAAATTACCCTGAGCTCTTTTTCCAGAGCGGCATCCAGGAGCACAATACTGCCGCCGTTGCGGGTGCTTGCTCGGCCGAAGGGGTTCTCACCTACTGGGCCGACTTTGGCGTCTTCGGCGTCGCCGAAACCTTCAACCAGCATCGCCTCAACGATATCAACGGCACCAATTACAAGGTGGTCTGCACCCACGTCGGCCTCGATGTCGGCGAGGACGGCAAGACCCATCAGTGCATCGATTACGTCGGCGTCTTTCAGAATCTCTTCGGCTTCAAGGTCATCGTTCCGGCCGATCCCAACCAGACCGACCGGGCGACCCGCTACATCTCCGCCACTCCCGGCAATTTTCTCCTCGCCATGGGACGCTCCAAGATGGGTATGGTGCTCAACGAAGCGGGCGAGCCCTTTTATGGCAGCGGCTACTCCTTCGTCTACGGCAAGGCCGATCTGATCCGTACAGGCGCCAGGGGAGCCATCATCGCCATGGGCGGGATGGTCGGCCGTGCGGTCAAGGCCTGGGAATTACTTAAGGCCGAAGGCATCGAGGTCATGGTGCTCTCGCTGGCCTGTCCATCGGACCCTGATATAAAGGCCCTCGCCCTGGCGGCACAAACCGGACTGATCGTGACCTATGAAGACCACCATATCCGCACCGGCCTGGGCAGCGCAGTGGCCAACGCCCTGGCTGATGCCGGACTCTCCACCAGATTGATCAAACTGGGCGTCACGCGCTACGGCAGCTCGGGCCTCCCCGACGAACTCTACCGCAGCCAGGGGCTTGATCCCGAAAACCTGGCCCGCACGGTCAAGGCCGCCCTCAACCGGTAGACCCGCTGTCTGCATTAAAAAAGCCTCTCTGGTCCATGGACCGGAGAGGCTTTTTGCTATACAGGAATAACCGCATACGTGGAGGCGGCTCACTCTTTCATCTTGATCAGCGAACGGTCATACTCCTCTGGCGCTTCATACCCCAGAAGATTGAGCAGCGTGGCGGCGATGTTGCTTAAGCCCGGATTCGCCAGTCCGGCCAGTTCGTACTCCCCGGCGTACTCCGGATCGACGATGACAAAAGGCACCGGATTGAGCGTGTGCGCCGTTTTGACCGACTTGACGCCGTTCTTGACTGTGAACATCTCGTCGGCATTGCCATGGTCGGCGGTGATGACCGCCACCCCCCTGAGCTCCTTGACCACCTGAAGTAGCGCTCCAACGCACTCGTCAACAGTCTCTACTGCTTCGATCGCCGCCGCCATCACCCCGGTATGGCCGACCATGTCGCCGTTGGCAAAGTTGACCCGGCCGAAACGAAATCGCCCGCTGCGCAGCAGCTGCGCGGCCTGCTCCGTAATCTCAAGGGCCTTCATTTTAGGGGCCTCATCGAACCGGATCTTGTCAGACGGGATCTCGACAAATTTTTCCAGCTTGTCATCGATATAACCGGAGCGGTTGCCGTTCCAGAAATAGGTCACATGCCCGTACTTTTGGGTCTCCGAGAGAGCGAAAGAGGTGACTCCGCCGGCGCTGAGATACTCGGAGAGGACCCGGTCGATCTCGGGCGGAGAAACCAGGTATTTGGCGGGAATATGGAGATCGCCGTCATACTCCATCATACCCGCATAAAACACCTCGGGCAAACGCCCGCGGTCAAAGGCATCAAACTCCCGCTCCTCAAAAGCGCGCGAAATCTCGATGGCACGATCACCCCGGAAATTGAAATTCACCACACCGTCGCCATCCTGGATGGTCCCGACCGGAGATCCGTCGGCATCGACGATGACAAATGCGGGCAGGTACTGATCTGTTGACTGCGGATCCTCCGCATACATGGTCTCGACCGCCTCCGCAGCCGAGGAGAAGCCCCGGGCCTTACCCAGGACGTGGGCATCCCAGCCGCGCTTTACCACGCTCCAGTCGGCGTTATAGCGGTCCATGGTCGTCACCATGCGCCCGCCGCCCGACGCGATGCGGAAATCACAGCCATGAAGCTGATTGAGGCGGGCGAGCAGCTCTTCAGTCTGATGGATATAGGTCAGCGCAGTCCGGGCCCCGACATCGCGTCCGTCGAGGAGAATATGCAGCCGCACCCGTTTGACGCCCTGCTCCGCGCAGTTTTCCACCAGAGCAAAGAGCTGCCGGATGTGGGAGTGGACGTTGCCGTCCGAGAGCAGGCCGATGAAATGCAGGGCCTTTCCTGCCTTCCCGCGGCCGATCAGCTCCTGCCAGATCCCGGTGGAGAAAATCTTGCCCGCGGCGATCGAGCCATCCACAAGCTTGGCCCCCTGCGCAAAGACCCGCCCGGCGCCGATGGCATTGTGGCCCACTTCGCTGTTGCCCATATCCTCATCAGTGGGCAGCCCGACGGCGGTGCCGTGCGCCTTGAGATGGGCGAAAAACCGGCTGCGCAGCAGTCCGTCCAGAACCGGCGTCCTGGCCAAATAGACTGCATTGGTATCGTCTTCCCGGCCCAGGCCGACGCCATCCATGATGACGAGCAGCAGAGGGCCGGGCCTGCCCGAAAAATGGGCCAGTTTTTTTAATTGCAGATCCATATGATCAACCTTTCAGAATATTGTCCGTTGCCTTGATTCACAAGAGAGATTAAAATAGCAAAAAGCCGGGTAAATAAAAAGTCCTTCTTCGCGCCAAGGGCGGCATCTGCAACAAAATAATTGATAAAATTGCCAAAATAGTTTATCTTGGTGCGACAAATTTCATCTACTTCAAGCCGGGATTATTCTCATGACCTTCCAAGATATTCTGCCTCTTGTCCGGAAAAACGACGAAAAAATCGTCCTTATCCTGCTCGGCGGCGTCGGCGGCATCCAGTCCGGCCCCAACCTGCTCACGGAACTGCAGCAGGCGCATCACCCCCATCTCAACGCCCTGGCGCGTAAATCGGTGTGCGGCCTGCTCATGCCGGCCGCTCCGGGGGTAACCCCGGCGGAGAACGCAGCCCTGAAAAGGCTGCTCGGATGGCAGCTGGAGCAGGCTCCCGACTGGAAGGGCGGGCTCGGCCTCAAGAGCTGCGCCCTCTCCTCCTCCCCGGATTATCTCCGTATCTTCGCGGAAGCGGGCATCGCTGCCATCGCTTCCTCCGATGCGCCGTCGGAGCTGACCGACCGGGCGTGCGCCGAGCTCCCCACACATGATTTTATCATCATCCATTATGCCGCACCCGAAAAAGAGGGACTGGCAGGCGGTTACTATGAAAAGATCAAGGCGGTCGAGGAGTTCGACCGTCTGATCCCGCGGCTTCTGGAACCCGCTCCGGCCGTCGTGTCCGTCTGCGGCGACCATTCCTGCCCCAGCGCTCTGGGCGCGATCAGCTGGCATCCGGTTCCCCTGCTGATCCAGGCGTCTACAGCGCGCTATGACATGGTCCAAACTTTCGATGAAATCGCCTGTAATGCCGGTGCCCTCGGCACGCTCCGCACCGCGGAGCTTCTCCCCCTCCTGCTCGCCCATGCAGGCAAACTGGCCCCGGCACACTAGAGAGGTAAACATGAACCGAAGCGCTGCTATTCCTCCCGATCCCGCCAGCCTGACCCCCGCGGCACTGGCCGGCCTGATCGATCACACACTCCTCAAACCCGAGGCGGTTGCCACCCAGTTCGAACAGCTCTGTTCCGAAGCGGTGATCTACCGTTTCGCCACCGTCTGTGTAAATCCCGCATGGGTGCGCTTTTGCGCTGAACATCTGCAGGGAGCGGGGGTCGGTCTCTGCTCGGTCGTCGGTTTTCCGCTGGGCAGCATCATGCCGGAAGACAAGGCGGAGGAGGCCCGCAGAGCGGTCGGCAACGGCGCCACCGAGATCGACATGGTGCTCAACGCCGGCTGGCTAAAATCGGGCTTTTCGGCGCTGGTCCTGCAGGATATCGCCGGAGTCGTTGAGGCGGCTGCACCCGCCATGGTCAAGGTGATCCTTGAGACCTGCCTGCTCACTGAAGAAGAAAAGATCGCCGCGTGCGATCTCGCCCGGTCGGCCGGGGCTCATTTTGTCAAGACATCGACGGGATTCGGCAAGTCCGGAGCCACGGAGGCTGACATCGTCCTCATGCGTCGCTGCGTTGGAGAGGCCCTCGGTGTCAAGGCTTCCGGCGGAGTTCGCGATCTGCCGGCGGCGCGGGCGATGATCGTTGCCGGGGCCAACCGTATCGGCACCAGCTCGGGCGTGGCCATCATCGAAGCGATGAAACTGGCACATCCCTGAAAAAAAAGCCCTCAAGCGAGGGCTTTTTCAAGACGAGCGAGCAATCCGGGGCTGATCTCGACGCCCTCTTTCTGCAGCCCCATAATGCAGGAGCCGATGGCGGGCTCGAAACGGGGCTCGATAAAAGCCGCTTTCCGCACCACGCGCAAAGCCTCTTCGCGCATGAAGGGCATGAGCACATCGCGCTGATTGAAAATACTGCCGATCAGGGCGACGGAAACTTCACCCCCCTCACGGCCCATGCGCCTGGCCGCCCCGGCGACCAATTTTCCGATCTCCCTGCCGGCGTTTTCGATGATCTGTCGTGCCGCATCGTCCCCCTCCTCTGCAGCCGCAAAGACCGCCGGCGCATTGCTGGCGACCTCAGTCCGGTCGATCTTGTCGGAGTAGATCTGGGAGATGATCAGATCGATGCTGGCCAGATCGTAGCGTTTTTCATAGTGGCTCCTGAGCACGGTTTTTGGACCGCGTCCATCCAGATCTTTCAGGGCCGCGATCAGCGCCTGCTGTCCGATGTAATAACCGCTTCCCTCGTCCCCCAGTTTGAAACCCCACCCCCCGCAGCGGTAGAGCGTGCCTTTCTCATCCTTGCCGAAACAAATGGAACCCGTTCCAGAGATGACGATGATGCCCGGTCCACCGCCGAAGGCGCCCGCGAGGGCGGCCGAAGCGTCGGTATCGATCGTATGATTCCGCGCCAGACCGCGGCTTGTGACCTGGGCTGAGATCGCCTCGCGGTCCGCCGGCCTTCCGGCACCCGCCAGACCGGCATAGAGATGATCAACCTCACCCGGCGTACAGCCGGCGTTGGCGGTCAACTCGGCGACCAGCGCGGACAGGCTCTCGCCCAGGCGCTCCGCTCCGATGGCCTGAATATTGGACGAGTCGCCGCTGGCGCGCGCCAGAAGCTGGCCGGTCTCGTCGATCATGACACCCAGAGTTTTGGTGCCCCCGCCATCCAGTCCGATAATCCGCTTTGCCATGCTCTTTTCTCCTCTATGATCGCAGCAGAAATTTAAATTTCTTTATCACCAGGAGGGCTATCGCAACCTTGATGCTCTCTCCCGGAACGAACAAAAGCAGTCCGGCCACCACCGCCTGCATAAACGGCATGGGTTTGCCGGTGATCCATGTAAAAGAAAAATACAACCATAAAGTCCCAAAGACAAGCAAAAAAAGCGCCCCCAGGGCCATCACCAGCGCAAGCGCGCGCATCGACGGCGGACGGGCCACAGTCGCCAGGCCGCGCGCGACAAGGGCCGCAGTCAGGGGCATGGCGAGAAGATAACCAAAGGTGGGCTGGAAAAGGTAGGCCATGCCGCCGCCCTGGCTGAAGAGCGGCAGCCCCAGCAATCCCAGTACCAGATAGGCCGCCTGTGTGCCGGCCGCCGCCCTGGGCGGAAAGAACGCTCCGGCCAGCAGGGGGAAGAGACTCTGCAGCGAGAGCGGCACCGGATAAAAAGGGATCCGCAGCAGCGATCCGAAAGCGGTGAGCGCGGTCATCAGGGCCATGGCGCTCAGCCTCCGCGTCGTCAACCCGTTCAAAGGCCTGCTCCCGGATGAATGCGCCGGCCACACCGGCGGGCCGCCCGGGCAGCGGCCGACTGCTCCCAGAAAAAGGACATTAGCCGTACTTTTTCCAAGCCCTGTTCTCCCATTTTGCTGTTGCTTTTGCCCCGCTGCTTTGATATATTAGCTATTGGAGTACTTTTTACGATCAAGGTGCGGCGCCTGTTCCCTGCAGATTTTTGGACTGGCTTGCACCTTGTTTATTAATTGGCCGCCTCTTCAGAATTATCAGCTCCCCGATGGAGAAGCTCTCACCAACCGCCATGCCCATGTACAAGCGATCAACGCACAGAGCGACCAGGCGATTTCTTGCAGCAGGAGCCTTCGCAAGACGATGGCTCCTTGTCGCCTTCTCCCTCTCCGCCGCAACGGCCGCCTGGCCTCAGCGCCTGCTCACCGTCTCGCTGCCGCGTGAACCCGTTGAGGCCCCCTTCGCTCTGGTCCCGGAGCAAAAGAGCGACGGCCCCAAGGTGGGTCTGGCCCTCAGCGGCGGTGGTCTGCGCGGAATCGCCCACATCGGTGTTCTCCAGACCCTGACCGATCACAATATCCCCATCGACTTTATCGGCGCAACCAGCATCGGATCCATCATCGGCGGGCTCTACGCCTCGGGGTATTCACCGGAAGAACTCTGGGCGATCGTCGAAAAGCTCGACCTCGGCGATCTGCTCAATGATTCCCCCAGCCGGGCCAGCCAGTTCCTGGCGGAAAAACAAATGCAGAGCCGGGCCATTCTTCAGCTGCGGCTGGCAAACTGGAAATTCTACCTGCCGGAGGCTGTCACCCCGGGTCAGAAGTTGACCAACACCCTGACCGATCTCTATCTCAACGCCCCCCTGCACGAATCTGATTTCAGCCGCCTGCGGGTACCCATCAAAATCCAGACCACCGATCTGCTCACCGGCAGCAAGATCGTGCTGGAGCAGGGCAACCTGATCGAAGCGATGCGCGCCTCCATCGCGGTGCCGCTTCTGCTCATGCCCGTGGAGTACAATAACTCCCTGCTCGTCGATGGCGGCCTGCTCGACAACCTCCCCGTCGAGGAGACCAGGGCCATGGGAGCGGATATTGTCATTGCCATCGACTGCACCGCCAATCTGCGTCCACGCGAAGATATGAACCTCCCCTGGGAACTGATGGACCAGGTGACAACCAT
>JAKQKF010000395.1 GCA_029560815.1 bacterium | reverse complement strand
GCGATCACCTGCCGGGCGCCGAGGGCGAGCAGCGTCACCGAAATAAAGGCCCCGAGCAGGCCGACGGCCAGGGTCAGTCCCGCCTGCATCAGTCCGAGGCGCGCGATGTGGTCCTGAAAGAGGCCGAAGAGGCTCTGGTTGAGGCGGGTGAAGGCCGGGGCGGCGCTGAAGCTCATGATTTCCGGCATGCCCTGGATGCTGTCAATGTAGGCGGCCTCGACGCCGGCGTGGCTCTTCATCACCTCGCGCTGCTGTTTTTTCAGGCGGCTGGCCTGGCGCCAGAGCACGGCGGTGTAAAAGGGGAGCATGGCCAGTGTGAGGGCGCCGAGCAGGGAGGAGAACCAGAACATGAAGAGGAGGGAGCCGGCGACCAGCATGAGATCGAGGAGGAGGCTCTGCATCAAGAGCAGGCAGGTGCGGTGGATGCGCAGACTGTCGTCGATGCGGGAGGTGATGTCGCCGGTGCGGCGGGTGTCGAAAAAGGATTTGGGCAGGCGGAAGAGGTGGAGGAGGAAATCGCCGGTTACCGCCAGGCTGAGGCGTTTGTTGGCGGTGACGAGGAGGCGGTCGCGGAGGTAACCGATGCCGGCGCGGAGGGCCAACAGCAGCAAAAGTGCCGAGGCGATGAAAAGGAGGTTGTCGAGATCCTTCGCCGGGATGAGCCGGTCGATGAGGGTCTGGACAAAGAGAGCGGTGAGCAAGCCCGCGGCCGTGTAGAGCAGTCCGGTGAAGAGGATCTGCTGCAGCCAGGACTGCTGGCTGCGCAGATAGCCGCCGATCCAGCGCAGCCAGGAGCGGCTCTCTTCGTGGAGCGGCGCACCGTCCGGTTCGAGCAGGATGACGGCCTGTTTTTGCCAGATCAATTCGAATGCAGCGCGGGTCAGCCAATAGCGGCCCTTGCCGGGGTCGCCTGCGAGCAGCCGCTCCCCCTCGATTTTATAGATGACGAGAAAGTGGCTCATGCCATCCGGCAGGACGACGTGGGCGATGCAGGGCAGCTTTTCTTTTGCCAGCTGCTCGAACGAGCCGCACGCGCCCTGCGCCCTGAAGCCCATCGCCCGGGCAGCCCGCACCATATCCAGCATGGTCGTGCCCTGAACGTCGGTCCGGCAGAGCTGCCGGGCGTGGACGAGAGTCGTGTCGCCGCGGTAAAATCGCAGCACGGAAAGGAGGGCTGCTGGTCCGCAGTCGAGCTGGTCGTACTGGCGAACGACGGGAAATCTGGACCGGATTCTCATCTCGCCTCCGGTTGTTCACGCGATGTGCTGCGCTGCCCGCAGCGGGCGCGGCGGAGTCTCAACCTCTCAGTG
>JAKQKF010000391.1 GCA_029560815.1 bacterium | reverse complement strand
AAGCATTTCGGTGACGATGAAGCTGGATCCTGGTAAAGTATTCGCCTACGCCATTGCCGGCATTACCTTTTGTGCCGGCATGGCGCTCGTCACCGGTCTGCTGCGCTATCAGGTGCCCAATCAGGTGAGCAACATCTTCGGTGCGGTGCTGATCCTGATGAGCCTGTACCGCTTTCTGGTCACCTTTCTTAAACCCAAGCATTCAAAGTACAGGAGACAAACCAATGTGGACGAAGAGTAAACTCTTGCTGGTCGCTGCCGCGGCGGTCCTCCCTGCTTTGACCGCCTGCAAGATGCAGATCCAGCCCAAAGAGAGCCCGACCAGCGGCTCGCTCGGCGTCTACGTCTCCGATTCACACCTGGCACTGGCCAAAAAGGAAGCCGACCTCTTCGCCAGCCTCTATCCTGACGCCCGGATCACCCTCTTTGGTGCCTCTACCCGGGAGTGCCTGGTCCACCTCATCAATGACAGTGTGCGCATGGTCCTGACTGACCGGCCGCTGAATAAAGAGGAACTCCAGATCATCGACAAGGCTGATCCGAAGCTCAAGCTCGACTCGCTCAAGGTCGCCATGGATGCCCTGGCCCTGCTGGTCAATCGTGTCAATGACCTGGAGGATCTCACCCTGGCCGATTTTGCGGCCATCATTGATCAGCGCATCACCAACTGGCAGCAGCTGCCCGCCAGCGGCCTGACCGGCCCCTTGCACTTGGTGAGCACAGGCAAGAACTCGGGCGCCTATGAACTGCTCAAATACCATTTTCTCAACCGCAGCGAGGATTTCGTCCCCTCCGTCATCACCGCCACCCAGTCGGAGGTGGTGGAATATGTGGCCAGCCACGCCCAGGCACTGGGCATTGCCTCGCTGGCCGTTTTCAAAGAGGATACCCTGAAATCCCTCACCGAGGAGGATGAGGGCATGGTGCGCCCGCTCGCCTTTGTCATGACCGACTCGAGCGGTGCGCCGGTGAGACAAAAGCTCCATCAGGCCAATGTCCATCTGAAAAAATATCCGCTCCATTACCCCCTCTATGTCTATTTCAATCGCAAGTCGCTGCTTGCAGCGGGTTTCTGTTCTTTCATCGCCAGTGCGCCTGGTCAGAAGATCATCCTCAACGCCGGTCTTGTGCCGACCACCATGCCCATTCGTCTGGTTCAGCTTAGATAGGAGTAGTCAACTCATGAAACGATTCACCGCAATGCTCTCGCTGGTGCTGATGCTGATGGTTCTGCCCGCCGCCAGCCAGGATAAAGTTCACGAAGGAATGGTCCTGCTCGACCAGGGTAAAGCCGATGAGGCCGCGGCGCTTTTTCAGAAAGCCGTCGATCTCAACCCGCGCAACACCGCTGCCATGAACGGCCTGGCCAAGGCCCAGCTTCAGGGCGGCAAGCCCGCCCTCGCAGAAGCCACCGCCAAGAACGCCCTGCTCGTGGATGACAAGAATGCCGAGACCTGGCTTCTGCTCGCCCAGGCACAGATGTCCCTGGGCCACAAAGCGGATGCCTATACCACGCTGCGCAAGGCGATGAAGCCGACCAAGAACAATCCTGAACTCCTCGTCCAGCTCGGCTGGCTCCACCTCTCAGCCGACTCGACCAGCCAGGCGGAAATCGCTTTCTCCCAGGCCAAACAGCAGCTGCCCAAGAATCCCGAAATCTACCGCGGCCTCGGCGAAGCCTATCTCAAGCTCGGCGCTGAACCGGTAGCACTGATGCAGTTCGAGGAATCGATCAAATACGACACGGTCCAGGTCGAACTGCGCGCCAAGCTGGCCGATCTCTATCTCAAGGACCGCCGCTACAACGAGGCCGCGCAGATGTACCGCAGCGTCCTCAGCCACGATCCCGAAAACGACAAGGCTGCGCTCGAGGTGAGCCGTATCTACATGCTCTCCAAACAGTACAAGAACGCGACCAGCTATCTGGAGAGCTACGTCCTGCGTCACCCGGAAGACCAGGCCACCTGGTCGGCCTACATGGAGGCACTCGACAAGAGCCGCCAGTACCAGTCCGCACTGAGTGCAGCCGAACATCTGCTCAAGAACAATCCCAACGGTCCGCTTGCACTCCGGCTGGCCGGCAAGGCCAACTATATGCTCAAACAGTATCAGCCGGCGGTGGACGCCTACACCAAACTGGTTGCCGTCGATACCCTCGGCCATGAGGACGCCAAACGCCTCGGCAAGAGCTATTACGCCCTCAAGAACGACAGCCTCGCCCTGACCTATATGGAAGTGTCGCTGGCCAAGAATCCCGATCAGGATGATCTCTACAACGACATGGGCGCCTCCTACATGCGCACCAAACAGTGGGAAAAAGCGGCGGAGATGTATCAGAACCGCATCAAGGCAGATTCAACCTATCCCAACGGCTATATCAACTTCGCCCTGTGCAAGATGGCGATGGCGGATTTTCAGCCGGCCACCGCAGCCCTGCGCAAAGCGACGGCCCTGCGCCCCAACTATATCGCCGGCTATCTCTATCTCGGCCGCGCGCTGCGGGGAGCGGACTCTTTGCGTGCCGCACGCCAGGCTTACGAAACTATGGCCAGCCTGGCGGACTCGATGAAGAACAATTACAAGAACGAACTGGGCGAAGCCTACACTTTTATCACTTTCTCCTACCTGGTCGAGAAAAATAACAGCCAGGCGCTTGGCGCTGTCACCAAGGCGATCGAGTTCAAACCCAATGATGTCGAGTTGAACCTCTGGCGGGCGCAGATTTTGCACGCTCTGGACCGCCGCGAGGAGGCCAAGGCGCAGTATGAAAAAGTGATGCGCATTGATCCGAAAAACGCGGATGCCAAAAAAGGCCTGGATATCCTGCAGCTTTATAACTGACAAAAAATTCACACCGCCCCTTAACCCAAACAGAAAGGGACTGCCATGAAGAAAAGTTGGGTGCTGCTCCTCAGTCTCATGGTCCTCGCAGGCTGCGGCAAGAAGCAGGAAGTTGTGCAGGTCAGCGCATTCGAAAAGTTTCAGGAACCCTTCCTGCGTATCTCTTTCAGCCACCCCCAGGGCTGGCAGATGCAGCAGGATGGCCCCAAGATCGGCTTTTACTCCTCCGCCGAAGCCATCAACAAGTTCAATCCCTACTCCATTGAGGGCAAGGACGCCGCGCGCGTTATTGTCAACATGGACAAAATGGATACCCTCAAAACGCTCGATGAACTCGTGCGCGGTCTCAGCAATGATCTGACCTCCTCCGGCTTTGAGGTCTCCTCCCCCGTCGCCAGAAAGCTCAGCGATCTCGATGGCAAGCTGCTCCATTACCGCGGCGCGCTCGACAGCAAAAACATCATCAGCGGCGACGAAGTGATCGCGGTCAAGGATTCGATGCTCTACACCGTCATCTTCGAAGGCTTTAACAAGATGTACGATGGCACCAAGGTGGTCCTCGACTCCGTCCTCAACAGCCTGCATCTGCCCACTTTCGCAGTGGCCGAACCGGGAGCCGATCCCTCTGTCCCGTCCGAGGAGATGGAGCTCTTTGACAACAATTTCCTCAAGATCAGCTACCCGGTCAACTTCCAGCCGACCCCGGCCCCCGTCAAGGAGCCGGTGCAGTTCGCACTCAACATCCTGGGCTACCGCCAGGATAGCGGCCTCTTCATCGATGTCCGCCCCGCCCAGGGCTTGACCCTGGAAAAGGTCGTCGAGCAGAACGCCGCCCGCTTCAAGGAGACTTCGCGCGGCACCGCCACCGTCGACGGCGCCCCGGCCACCTATCTGAACTATGCCGGCGGCAAGGGCATCTCCAGCCGCGTCTATTTTGTGGTCAAGAACGACAAGCTCTACCGCATCATCTACAACTATTACCAGCCGATGAGAGGCGACTTCCAGCCCGTCTTTGACAAGATGGTGGCCTCCCTGAAGACCAAATAGTCTCGTCACACGTTGATAATAAAAAAAAGCCGCCCGGCCTCAAGCCCGGCGGCTTTTTTATTGCATAGTAACGTTCCCTGCCCTCCGCGCGGGCGGGGGTCAGGGCGCCCATTTCAAATGTTCACAATTTTTCCAGCAGTTCGGCGAAGGCCTGCGCTGCCGAAGCGCGCATCCCCGCCACCAATCCTTCTGCGCCGGCGCCGGTGATCTCCGCACTCCCCTCGATATAGCCCGAACGCAGCAGCCCTCCCCTCTCGTCCGTCAGCTCAAACCAGAAGCGGGTGACCCCCGTCCTCCCCTGCGCCGCGATGGTCTCATCAAAGCGGAGGAGCCGCACCGCCAGGACGGAAAAGGGCTCCTGGTGCGGGGAAGCGGTCACCACCGCCGCGTAGCGGTTCGTTCCGCGCAGATATTCGACCAGCGCTTCGCGCAGCAGCTCGGGCGGCGGGGCGATCCAGCGGCGGTAGGCATCGAACTGGATCTCCCAGGCGCTGTCACGATAGACCATACGGTCCTGGCCGCCGGCGGGGAGGGCGGTGAAAGGCTGCACCCAGAGCACTCCCGCCGCCGGCGCGGCAGCGCGCGCCGGTGCATCGAGACTGAAATCGTAATAGTGCACCCTGGGCATCCGGCCGCAGGCGGCGGTGAGAAGCAGGGCCAGGATCATGACTGTTTTACGCATGCATCACTCCTTGGGCAGGGGACGTTCGTCGGGATAGCTCTTGCGCACCAGGCTCCAGGGCTGCTCCTTGATCGTCTGCGTGAAATCGGTCAGGTTGCGGCTGAGGTTGCGCAGATTGTCAAAGGTCTCCCGGTAGCTCTCGCCGTTCTGCACCATGATCCGGTCGAGGTCGCCCACCGCACCGTTCATGCTGGCGGTCAGAGCCTGGACCTGGAGCAGCAGGGCCTCCGCATTCTGCAGAGTGCGCTGCAGAGAAGTATCGTTGGCCGCGAGGATGGTGTTGACGCTCGCCACGGTGGTGTTAAGGGCGGCGGTGAGAGTGTTGAGATTGTCGAGGAGCGCATCGAGCTCGCTGCGGTTCTGCGCGGTCAGGGTGTTGAGATTGGTGATCAGGGCTGAAAGGTTGCGCCGGTTCTCCTCGCCGAGCAGATCGTTGAGGCGATGAAGCAGCTCGGTCGCCTCCGATGCGGCGCCGCCGAGCGGCCCCGACATCTGGGCGAAACTGGAGACCTCACGGCTGTGGATGAGACCGCCGGGCGGAATTTGAGCAGTGAGGGATGAACCCGGGGTGATCTCGATATAAAAGGCGCCCAGCAGACCGATCGAGGTGATGTAGGCATAACTGTCGCTCCGGATCGGCACCCCATGGTCGAGCTCCAGAGTCAGTTCCACCGGCGGCACTTCACCGGAGAGCACCCGGTGCGAGCTCACCTGGCCCACCGGCACGCCGGCAAACCGCACGATCGAGCCGGGCTCGATGCCGCCGACATATTCAAAACGGACACGATAAGACTCCTTGCGCTCCCACGCGCTCACCCCCTTGATCGCAAAGAGGATCGCGAAGAAAAGAATGAGGCTGAGAGCGATGAAGAGGCCGGCCTTGATTTCACTTTTTCTGTACTCCATCGCACTCCTTCAGACAGTGTATTATCGGCGCTCGCCCACCAGGGTGGCGAGATATCGCTCCCCCTCCGGCAGGTTGGGATCGGGCTGGCGCTCGAGGAACTGACGCACTTCGGGGAGCTGAGAGGCCCGAAAAGCCTCCTGGTCCCCGATGAAGACAAAACGCCCTTCATGCATCAGGGCAATGCGGTCGGCGATCAGCCAGACCGACTCGAGTTCATGCGTGACCACGACAATGGTCATCCGGAAGGCCTGCTGCAGCTTGCGGATGAGATGGTCGATGCCGACCGCGACGATCGGATCGAGTCCGGCCGAAGGCTCATCGCAGAGCAGGATGTCGGGATCCATCGCCAGCGCCCGGGCCAGACCAGCCCGCTTTTTCATCCCCCCCGAGAGCTGCGCAGGCATAAAATCATCGAATCCGGAGAGCCCGACCATCTCGAGTTTGAGGCGGGTCATGATCCGGATGGTGGAGGGGGCCAGCCGGGTGTGCTCCTCGAGCGGCAGGGCGACATTCTCGCCCACGCTCATCGAATTGAAGAGGGCCGCGCCCTGAAAAAGCATGCCGACCTTTCTGCAGACGGCGTCGCGCTCCTCCCCTTCCGCAACCGCCATGTCCACCCCCTTGACCAGGACCTGACCCTGCGTGGGTTTTTGCAGGCCGATGATATGGCGCAGCAAAGTGCTCTTGCCGCACCCCGAACGCCCGAGAATGACCAGGGTCTCGCGGGGATAGATATCGAGGTCAATCCCCTTGATCACCTCAATGCGTCCATAGCGGGTGCGCAGGCCGCGTATTTGAATGATGGGTTCTGTCATCTTGTGTAGTAGTGAAATGTACGATGCAGGAAAATAGAATTCAAGGGCTTTTGCACCAACTTTGCTGCAGTGCCCGCGCGCCCGCTGCTGCCCGCCCGCCGTGAGCCAGGCCATTCCGGTTGTGCCGCACCGATGGTCATCCTGAACCGGCAGCGCCGACTGCGCGCCCGCTGCTGCCCGCCCGCCATGAGCCAGGCCACTCGGATGATGCCAACCGATAGCATCCGGAACCTGGGGCGCCAACTGCGCGCACTGCCGGATTTTTTTTAGCGCTGTGCATATTTAACTTGACAGCGACTTTAATTTTCCGTAAAATGTAATCGCTTACATAATCTCCCGCACTGTTTCATTTTAAACATGTTAATAGCTTTTATTTAATGACTTAAGCGGGGTACATCGTGATCTCCCCCACTCAAGCCCGGATCCGGTTCTCCCGGTCTGCCTTTCAATTCGGCGCCAATGCCTTGACTGGCGCCGCCCGTCCAACTGCACCCCTAAAGTTAAACCCGCCCCGCTGCTCTTGCCTTGATCTCGAACTGTCCTGTCCAGCCATACCGAATCTGACGATATTTTCCACTGCAACGGTCACAACCCTGCAAAGGAGGTGAAAAAACCGGCGTGATGCCACACGCATCGCAGCTGCACAATCTGTCTGTATTCTCCATGATGCAAACCCGTCATCAATTTCAGGAGGAAACATGTACAACAAGCACACTCTCTGGCTGCTCTTAGTCGCTCTGCTGCTGGTTTTCGGCGCCGCAGCGAACAGCCAAACAATCACGCGTCCCGATGTGATCTGGGCCCGCACCAGCGATACCCCGATCACACTCGACGGCGTACTGAATGAAGCCGCCTGGGCTCAGGCGGAGTCAATTCACGTCGTCTATGGCCAGACGGATGCCCAGATTCCGGGCAGCGGCTGGGCCAAGGAAGGCGGCGTCGAGGCGTCCGATCCCATGCACGCGACCCTCAAGTTCCTGATCCACGGCAACAGCCTCTACCTGGCGGTAACGGCCATGGACTCTTCGGTCGGCGGCGGGCTCTGGGCCAAATTCGATGCCATTCTCATGAACATCCGCAATGCCGCAGATCCCGCACGCCCGGCCGGCTCTTTTGAATATTTCTACGGCTGGGTGGCCGAAAGCTGGGCCGATCCCAACACCGCCAATGTCGGCGCCGCTCCCGGTTTCTTCGGCATGGCCGCCGGCGATCGCGCGGTCTGGGACGCCGTGACCGTGGTCAACGGCGTCAGCAATGACGATGCCGCGCCCGATGCCGGCTATACCACCGAATTCAAGTTCGACCTCGCCGTGCGCGGCTATGATGCCACGGCGGCGGCCGGCACGGTCATTCCCTTCAACATCTCCATCTATGACTGCGACTGGCAGTGGCCGTTGAACGAGGCCAAATTCAGCTCCAACCGCGTCTGGCTGCAGGGCCCGTGGGGTAATGGCTCGGCGTACGCCGTTCTGCAGATCCACGCCGATCCGGCGGTCACCCTCACCAGTGCCGCACCCTATGTCGGCCCCGATTTCATCGTCCCCAATGCCGATACCCATCCCGAACCGGCCGTTGATGGCGTTCTGGATGAAGCCGCCTGGGCCTCCGCCCCGAGCCTCGACCTCCGGTACGGTGACGACGCCCTGCGCGCCTCCTACGGCCCGATCGGTTCCCTCCTCTCCGGCCAGTGGCAGCCCGAGGTCGGCGGCGTCAAGGCCTCGATCCTCGATCCGGCCGATGCGACCATCAAGTGGTTCACCCGCGAGGATGTTCTCTACCTGGCCGCCGATGTCCGCGACCAGGCGGTCTGGTCTCTCGAGGCCTATGACCAGTGGGATGGCATCCGCTTCATCGTCAATGATATCGCTGAACGCGATGCCAACGACCATAACCTGCTGCGCCGCGACCTCACGGTCCGCCTCGACCCGACCGGCCAGGCACTCTGCATGGATCATCTTGCCTTTGTCATCGACAGCCTCGGCATGGGGAGTGCGGCAGTCACCCTGAAATCCGGCACCACGGTCAACGATTACAACGATATCGATGCCGGCTATCTGATCGAGATCGCCGTTGACCTCAAGGCCCTGGGGTACAAGCCCGGCCTGCCCGAAGGCAACCTCTTCATCAGCGCCACCCTCTTTGACGGCGACAATTTCCCGAACGCCGCCGACAACTATGGCCAGCGCGTCTGGTGGATGCGCGAGGGCGGCTGGAACGCCACCCCGGCCTGGGGCTACATGGATCCCTACACCACCCTGCCCGGCGGCACGGTCGCGGTCAACGAGCGTCCGGACGCCATCTGGGCGCGCACGACCTCGGCGGCTATCAACCTCGACGGCAAAATGGACGAAGCGGTCTGGGAGAAAGCCGAGTCGGTGCGCCTGCGTTACGGCCGCAACGGCAATCTGATCCCCGGCTCCGGTTCGGTCAAGGAGGGCGGCGTCGACCCCGTCGATCCCACCGATGCAACCCTCAAGTTCGTGGTCAAGGAGAACAAGCTCTACATGGGCGTCCAGGTCAAGGATGCCTCCATCGGCGGCGGCCCGTGGGCCAGATTCGACGCTTTCCTCTTCAACATCCGCGACCACAGCAACGCCAACCGTCCGGCCGATTCCTTCGAATTCTTCTACGGCTGGGTGGCCGAGAGCTGGGCCGATCCCAATACCGCCAATCCAGGCGCAGCCCCCGGCTTTTTTGGCAGGGCGCCGGCGGATCGTGACCTGTGGAATGGTGCCACCTTCGTCGCCGGCACGACCAATGATGATGCCACATCGGACGAAGGCTATTCTACTGAACTCGTCTTCGACCTCGCAAAACTCGGCTATGATGTGACCAGGGCCGACGGCGAGATCATCGAATTCAATTTTGCCCTCTGGGATGCCGACTGGTTATGGCCGCTCGACGAGGACAAATTCTCCAGCAACCGCTGCTGGTGGCAGGGACCCTGGGGCAACGCCTCCGCCTACGCCATCGCCCGCATCCATGCCCATCCCGCGGTCACCGAGGATTCCGCCCTGCCGATGATCGGTCCGGATCTGGTGGTTCCCAACGGCGCTGATCATCCCGCGCCGGCGATTGATGGCCTCTTCGACGAAAGCGTCTGGGCCAACGTCAAGGGTCTCGATCTCCGTTTCGGCGATGACGACCTGCGCGCCTCCTATCCGGCCATCGCCCCGTGGCGCTCCGGCCAGTTCCAGCCCGAGATCGATTCCAAGCGCGCTCCGGTGCTCGATCCGGCCGACGCCACCCTCAAATGGTTCTTCAAGGACCACATGCTCTACGTCTCCGCCGAGTTCCGCGACCAGTCGGTCTCCGGCATGGAAACCTATGACATGTGGGACGGACTGCGTCTGGTCATCAACGACCGCGCCGCGCGCGACGCCGAGGACGTCCTCATGCGCCGCAATCTCACCGTGCGCGTCGGGCCGACCGGCCCGGTGGTGATGGACTATCTCGAGACCCTGGTCAACGAGGGCAAGGCTCATGTCGGCTTTGCGCTCAAACCCGGCTCGACCATCAACGACGTCAATGACATCGACGCCGGCTACCACATGGAGATGGCCATCGATCTGACCGCGCTCGGCTATCCGGCCGACCTCGGCGACCGGGTGCTCTTCATCAGCGCGACGATCTTTGACGGCGACACCTTCCCCAACACCGCCGACAACTATGGCCAGCGCGTCTGGTTCATGCGCGAATCCGACTGGCCTGCCGGCCCGGCCTGGGCATTGATGGATCCCAAGGCCTTTGTGCCCGGCGATCCGCTCAACACCATGGAGCGTCCGGACGCCCTCTGGGCCCGCGTCGCCTCCGCGCCGATCACCCTCGACGGCAAGATGGATGAAGCCGACTGGGCCAACGCGGAAGCGGTGGTGCTGCGCTACGGCAGCGCCAGCCTGATTCCGGGTTCCGGTTTTGGCAAGGAGGGCGGCGTTGATCCCTCGGATCCGACCTTTGCCACCCTCAAATTTCTCGTCCACGGCAACAAGCTCTTTGTGGGCGCGGAGGTGAAGGATGCCTCTGTCGGCGGCGGCCCCTGGGCCCGCTTCGACGCCATTTTACTGAACATCCGCAACCATGCCGCGGCCGACCGCCCCGCCGCTCCTTTCGAATATTTCTACGGCTGGGTGGCCGAAAGCTGGGCTGATCCCAACACCGCCAATGTCGGCGCCGCCCCCGGCTTCTTCGGCTGGGCCGCCGGCGACCGCACGGTCTGGGACGCCGTCACCGTCGTCAACGGCATCACCAACGACGATGCGACCCCCGACAACGGCTACACCACTGAATTCGTCTTTGACCTCACCGCCCGCGGCTATGACATCACCAGGCCCGGCGGCGATATCATCGAATTCAACGTCTCGATCTATGACTGCGACTGGTTCTGGCCGATCAACGATGATAAATTCTCGAGCAACCGCGTCTGGTGGCAGGGCCCCTGGGGCAACAACTCCGCCTACGCCATCGCCCAGATCCACGCCGACCCGGCGGTCACGGTCAACAGCGGCACGCTACCCGTCATCGGTCCGGATCTGATCATCCCCAACGGCGCCGATTTTCCGGCTCCGGTCACGGATGGCAGTTTTGATGAAGCGGTCTGGTCCAAGGCCCCCGGCTTTGACCTGCGCTTCGGTGATGACGAGCTGCGCGCCTCCTATCCCGGCATCGCCCCGTGGCGCTCCGGCCAGTTCCAGCCCGAGATCGATTCCAAGCGCGCTCCGGTGCTCGATCCGGCCGACGCCACCCTCAAATGGTTCTTCAAGGATCACATGCTCTACGTCTCCGCCGAAGTCCGCGACCAGTCGGTCTCCGGTCTGGAAACCTACGACATGTGGGATGGCCTGCGCCTGATCATCAACGACCGCGCCGCCCGCGACGGCGATAACGTCCTCGTCCGCCGCAATCTCACCATGCGCGTCGGGCCGGCCGGCCCGGTGGTGATGGATTACCTCGAGACCCTGGTCAACGAGGGCAAGGCTTATGTCGGCTTTGCGCTCAAACCCGGCTCGACCATCAACGACGTCAATGACATCGACGCCGGCTACCACATGGAGATGGCCATCGATCTGACCGCGTTCGGCTATCCCGCCGACCTCGGCGACGGCGTGCTTTTCGTCAGCGCCTGCCTCTTTGACGGCGACACCTTCCCCAATGCCGCCGACAACTATGGCCAGCGCGTCTGGTTTATGCGCGAATCCGATTGGCCCGCCGGCCCGGCCTGGGCGCTGATGGATCCCCAGACCAAACTCACCGGTGTCAAGATCGATCCGGCCAGCCAGCTGCCGAAGGAATTCGCCTTGATCGGCAACTATCCCAACCCCTTCAACCCGGTCACGACCATCCAGTACGCCATGCCTGAGGATGCCGTGGTCACCCTGCAGGTGTACGACCTGCTCGGCCGTATGGTGGCCGAAATGGCGCTCGGACGCCAGTCCGCCGGCATTCGGGAAATCAGCTTCGATGCGGCGCGGATCAGCTCGGGAGTCTATTTCTACCGCCTCGAGATGGTCAGCGTCAAAGCGAAGAAAACCGTCAGGACCGGAGTACAAAAGATGCTGGTGATCAAATAGTCCGTCACCGGTAATCGACTTTCACCAGGAGAGGGGGTCAGGCACTCCTGACCCCCTCCCTCTTTAAAATTTGCAGGATCAGCTTTTTTACCATCACGAAAGGAAGGCTATGCGCGGATTTGTGATCAGGACGCCCCGCCCCCACCCGGCCGGCGCCGTCCAGCGCGCCTTGTGGACGATGGTGCTCCTCGGGATCGCGGCGACGGCCGCTTTGGGCGGCACGACCGGCAAGCTGGCCGGACGCGTCACCGACAAGGCCAAACAGCCCCTTCCGGGCGCCAACATCGTCATCAACGGCACGCAGCTGGGCGCAGTGAGCGATCTGGATGGCTATTACACCATCCTCAACATTCCCCCCGGACGCTATCAGGTCCGCTACGCCTTCATCGGCTACAAAACCATGACCGTCAGCCAGATTCTCGTCACTACCGACCACACCACCACGCAGGACATCCAGCTCGAACAGAGTGTGATCGAGGGCGAGAGCGTTCAGATCGTGGCCCAGCGTCCGATCGTCGAGACCAATCTGACCAGCTCGGTGGCCACAGTGACCAGTGACGCCATCGCCATCATGCCCGTCCAGGATCTGCAGGAGGTCGTCGATCTCCAGGCCGGCGTGGTTGACGGCCATTTCCGCGGCGGCCGCACCGGCGAGGTGCAGTACCAGATCAACGGCGTCAGCGTCAACAACAGCTATGACAACTCGTCGACCCTGCGCATCGACCGCTCCCTGCTGCAGGAAGTGCAGGTCATCAGCGGCACGTTCGATGCCGAATACGGCCAGGCCATGAGCGGCGTGGTCAACGTCGTCCTCAAGAGCGGCTCCGATAAACTCGCCTTCAGCGGTGAGGCCTACACCAGCGACTATGTGTATACGACGGGCGACCGGCGCAATGCGCCCGACAAGTTCCGCCCCCTTTCGCTGCAGAATTATCAGGCCAGCCTGAGCGGTCCGGTCCCCCTGCTGGCCAGGACCTATTTTATTTTCAGCGGCCGCCATTACGCCAATGACGGCTATGTCTATGGCGAGCGCCGCTTTCTGCCAACCGACCGCGCCGATTTTGAAAACAAGATCTACGCGCCGGGCGGCGACGGGGACGAGTTTCCCCTCGACACCTCGCGGGAATGGTCCGGTCTGGCCAAGATCACCAACCGTTCCCTGAAAAACATCACTCTGGAGTATCAGGCGATCACGAACAATATCGCCGGCAAGCGCTACAATTACGGCATGCGCTTCAACCCCGACGGCCGCGCCGAGCAAAAGACCTTTTCGATCGTCCACGGCCTCGACGTGAACCACACCCTTTCGCCCACGACCTTTTACAATGTCAGTCTGCGGCAGAACTATTTCAACTATAGTGATTACAAATATGAAGATTTTTACGATGCGCGCTACGACTCGGCCGGCCCCTCGATGGGCGACAGCAATTATGAGGACGGAGCCAGCATCCAGGGGGTTGAGCTCGGGCGTTTCAAACAGCAGACCAACACTTTGCTGCTGAAGGGCGCCCTGACCAGTCAGGTCAGCCGCAGCCACCAGCTCAAGTTCGGTTTCGAGCTGCAGAAATCGGAGCTCAAATTCGGATCGCCCGGCTATCTGGTCAACACCGGCGGCACGATCCTGGTGCGGCACATCGACGAGCCGCCGGACTATCCCGGCATCGCCGAGTACAACCCGGTCGCCCTGGTCGCCTACGGCCAGGACCAGATCGAGTGGCGCGACCTGGTGGTCCGCGCCGGAGCCCGCCTCGAATATTTCGATGCGCGCTCCACCCTGCCGAGTGATCTGGCCAATCCGGCCAACACCATCGCCGGCGCCCCGACCTCGGTGCCCACCGATACCAAAGCCAAGCTTTCGCTCTCGCCGCGCCTGGGCATCTCCTATCCGGTCACCACCAGCGCCTCGCTCTTTGTCGCTTATGGCCACTTTTACCAGATGCCTGCCCTGGGCCAGATTTTTTCCAACTCGGATTACAATATCCTCGATGATCTGCAGGCGGGCGGTATCAGCTACGGCGTACTCGGCAATCCGGACATCAAGCCCGAGCGCACGGTGCAGTACGAGTTCGGCTACAAGCAGGCGATCGGCAGCCTGCTCGGCCTCGATGTCAGCATCTTTTACAAGGATATCCGCGACCTGCTCGGAGTCGAGTTCGTCTCGACCTATGCCGCGGCCGAGTACGCCCGTCTGACCAACATCGATTTCGGCAATGTGCTCGGCTACACCATCGCCCTCGACCAGCGCCGCATCGGCATGGTCAGCACCATGATCGACTATACCTGGCAGCGGGCGCAGGGCAACGCCAGCGATCCGCGCGAAACCGCCACCCGCGCCTCGGCCGGCGAGGATCCCCGTCCGCGCCAGATCCCTCTGGGCTGGGATCAGCGCAACACCCTCAACGCCACGGTCACGCTCGAGAGCCCCGATAATTTTGCCGTCAGCACCATCATCCGCTACGGCAGCGGCCAGCCCTACACCCCGGCCCTCAGCGCCGGTTTCGGCGGCGGGCTCGAGACCAATTCGGGACGCAAGCCCAACGGTCTGCGCGTCGATTTACGCGCTGAAAAATACTTTAAACTCAGCGGCATCCGCGCCAGCCTCTTCGCCCGCGTCATCAATCTGCTGGATGCCCGGTTCGTGAACGGCTTTGTCTTTGACGATACCGGCAGTCCCGATTACTCGCTCAACCCCATCGGCCAGCGGGCGACCCTTGCCAATCCCGGCCGCTACTATCCCCCGCGCCGGCTGGAAGTCGGCTTTACCTTCGGCTCGTTGTGAACCAGTGGAGAATGACCCTATGCGTTGGAAAATAATCCTCGTAATCGCGATCATCGCCGCCAGTGCGCCGGCCCAGCAGCTCCAGCCGGTCGTTCCCCCGGAACAGCGCGGCAGCATCGATGCCGAGCGCATCGGCTATCACGATGCCGCCAACATCCGCACCATGTTCTATAATTACGGCATGGTCGGCGGCTATCCTGACGATCCCGGCGGCGTCGATCTCAGCGTCTGGCATTCTGTCGAAGTGCCCAAGGGCAGCGGCATGAACTATACAGACGGCACCACCCCCTTTGTCCTCGCCAAGGTCAAGGACAGCAAGAACCGGGACATCTATATCATGGAGACGGGCTACCGCGAACGCCAGGGCACCAGCCCGACCCGCAACAAGGTGATGCGCTTTGAGCCCCGCCCCGGCTACTTCCAGGCCGACCCGGGCATCAACAAGGGCCGCTCGCCGGCCATCAGCAGCGACCCGCGCACCTGGCCGGGCTTCTGGCCCGACAAGCTGAATGACCCCGATGATCCGGGCTGGGTGGATGAGAACGAGGATCCCGAGGTCGACGACCCCAGCCAGTCCGCCTGGAACGGCTATTTCGGCAAAAAGCCCGCCGCCGACCAGGAATCCTACACCGTGATGGACGACGATTTCTACGATGCCTTTGATTTCTATCCCGACAGCCGCGACCGCACCCGCCGCGGCCTCGGTCTGCGCATCGAAGTGCGCGGCTTTCAGTGGGCCAATCCCCAGGCCGGCAACGTCATCTTTTGGCACTATGACATCACCAATGAAGGCACCACCGACTATAACGACAACATCATCTTCGGTATGTACATGGACTCCGGCGTCGGCGGCTCAGCCCTCTCCTGCGATGGCATCTACGAGTCCGACGACGACAATGCCTATTTCGACAAATCCTTCGGCCTCAACCTGGTCTACACCTGGGACAAATTCGGCCACGGCCGCAACCTGCTCAGCAACTGCGGAACAACCGGTTATCTCGGATATGCCTACCTCGAGACCCCCGGCAACCGCTTCAACGGCGTCGATGACGATGAGGATGGCATCATCGATGAGCAGCGCGACGGCGGCCCCGGTCAGCAGCTCACTTCCACCGACCAGATCACGGCCTGGCTGCAGGCCAACTATAACCTCGATAAATTCACCCGGGCCATCGGCACCATCGCCAGCCGGCCGGCCTGGCGCGCCGGGACCTGGTGGACCGGCGACGAGGACATGGACTGGGTGGCCGAACTCAACGACACCGGCGCCGACGGCATCTTCGGCACCGGCGATACCGGCGAACTCGACGGCATTCCCACTCTCGGCGAGCCCAATTTCGACCGCACCGACCTGCAGGAATCGGACCAGATCGGTCTGACCGGCTTCCAGATGAACCGCATTGTCGCCGGGCAGGGCAATCCCAACAAGGAGGTCGAAAATATCGTCTTTTTCGACGACGGCAAGGAGTGGCCGCGCCGCCTCTACGAGCGCTTTACCAACCCCAATGAAGGGGCGCGTTACGATTCCGCCGTCTTTCTCAACTATAACATCGGCTTTCTTTTTGCCTCCGGCCCCTTTATCCTCAAGGCCGGCCAGACCGAGCGCTTCAGCCTCGCCCTCGCCTTCGGCGCCGACCTCTACGAACTGCGCTCTACGGTCAAGACCGTGCAGATGATCTACAACGCCAATTACCAGTTCGCTGTGCCGCCGCCGATGCCCAAACTGACCTCTGAAACCGGCGACGGCTGGGTCCGCCTCTCCTGGGATGACGCCGCCGAACGCGGCATCGATCCGGTCAGCCTCGAGAACGATTTCGAGGGCTATCGCATCTACCGTTCCACCGATCCCGAATTCCGCGATCCCAAGCTCATCACCACCGGCCGTGGCACCGGCCCCATGGGCAACGGGGTGCCGATCAAACAGTTCGACATGATCAACGGCCGCCGCGGCTTTTCGTCCCAGGTGGTCGAGGGCGTCGCCTACTATCTCGGCGAGGATAGCGGCCTAGCCCACAGCTGGACCGATACCACGGTCACCAACGGTCAGGAATATTACTACGCCGTGACCGCATTCGATCACGGCAGCGATTCGCTCGGCTACTATCCCTCGGAGAACGCCATCGCGGTCTCGCGCACCCCGCGCGGCGGCACCATTCTGCCCAAAAATGTCGTCGCCGTCCGTCCCAATCCGCGCACCTTCGGTTTTACGCCGGCGGCCGCCACGGAGGTCGCCCAGATCAAGGGCAGGGGCACCGGCGACATCCGCATCGACGTGGTCAACTCCAGTCTGGTGCCGGACGGTCATCAATTCGTGCTCACCTTCAATACGCCTTCGCCTGATTGCGTCCGCGCGGTCACCTATGACCTGATGGACAGCACCACGCGCAAGATCATCTTCCGCAATGGCTATGATATGGACGGTGAGGGCATCGGCCAGGTCGGTTTGGGTCTGCTGCCGGTGGTCAAGACCGCCAAAACCGTGCTGGTCGATACGCTGGCGAGCGGTTTCACGGCGGAGAGCCAGACCAATCTCCACCTCACGGCCACCTACCAGTACCAGCAGCCGATCAACCGGCGCCGGCCCGGCTACCCCTACGACCTCCGCGTCACCTTTTATGACGCTTTCAAGGATACCTCCCTGCTCGCCATCGGCCTGCCCGCGCGGCCGGCCAAATTCCTCATTCATGCAGTCGACGAACAGGGCGGCGAGATGAAGCTCAAATTCCGCTTCCGCGATCTCGACCGCGACGGCACCCCCAACCAGGCCGGCGAGTTCATCGATGTCGCCACCTTCGTGGAGGAAAAACCGGCCACGCCCCAGATCACCTGGCGCCTCGAGGTCGACACCACCGGCCAGGCCGCCCGCGGTCCGATCCTCCCGGCCAGGGGGGGCGACATCTACTGGATGCGGCTCGACTATCCCCTCGAAGCCGGCGATGCCTTTGTCTTCTCGACCGCCGGCCAGCGCACCGATGCCGCCAGCGCCAGAGCGCAGGCCAAACAGGATCCCTATGTGGTCCCGAATCCCTATGTCGGTTCGGCCAGCTTTGAACCCGAGCGTTTCGCGGTCTCGGGCCGCGGTGAGCGGCGCATCGAGTTCCGCGCCCTGCCCAAAAGCTGCACCATCCGCATCTTCTCCGTCCGCGGCGAGCTGGTGCAGACCCTCGAGCATGACGGATCGGACGACGGCTTCATCGCCTGGGATCTGCGCACCAAGGACAATCTCGACGCCGCCCCCGGGCTTTACATTTTTCATGTCGATTCCGAGCTGGGCAGCAAGATCGGCAAATTCGCCATCATCAAATAAGGGACAGGTGGAGTATGAAGATAAACAGAACACATCGCCGCGTTTGGGCCCTGCTCATCCTCTGCGCCCTGCTGGCCGGAGCGATGGGCGCCGGTCAACCCCTCTATGGCCAGAGCAAGACCGGCACCACCATCGGCCAGTTCCTGCTCATCGAACCCAGCGCCCGCAGCACCGCCATGGGCAATGCGGGCGTGGCCTCGACCGAGGAGCTCCTCTCCGCGTACTATAACCCCGGCGCCATCGGCAGCTTTAAAGGCTACGGCGTCCAGTTCACCCACAGCCTCTGGCTGGCGGATATCACCTACGATTACGCCGCCGCATCCCTGAAGATGGGCAATTTCGGCAATCTCTACCTGAGCGCCACCGCCCTCAACTCGGGCGAAATTGCCGTCCGCACCGTCGACCAGCCGCTCGGCACAGGCGAGAAATTTTCCGTCAACAATTTCGCCTTCGGCCTCGGATTCGGCCGCCAGCTAACCGACCGCTTCACCGCCGGCGCCCAGATCAATTTCATGCAGGAGACCATCTGGCACAGCAGCCTCTCCACCTTCACCTTCAACGTGGGGACGATCTATACCCTCTCGGGCTCCGGTATCCGCATCGGCGCCAGCATCTCCAACTTTGGCATGCCCGGCAAATACTCCGGCCGCGACATGCGCATCGTCTATGACAGGAATCCCGACCGCTACGGCGACAACAGCAACCTGCCGGGCCAGATGTACGTGGAGGATTACCCCCTGCCGGTGATGTTCCGCGCCGGCATCGACTGGCCGTTCAGGATCGGCAACCACCAGGAGCTGCATCTGGCGGTCAACGCCTTCCATCCGAACGACAACACCGAAAGCGTCAGCTTCGGCGGCGAGTGGCTCTACAGGAAAACCCTCGCCCTGCGCGCCGGCTACCAGAACCTCTGGCTGCAGGACTCGGAGGTCGGCCTGACCCTGGGCACCGGCATCATTTTTGAGCTCGGCGGCGCTCTCTTCCACGCCGATTACGCATGGGCGGACCACGGCTTGCTGGAAAACACCCAACGGATCACCCTCGGAATCGAAATCGAATAGTACAGACTCGGGAGCAGCTGCCGCGATGAAATTCGCCACCAAATATGGTCACTTTAGCGAGGATGGCCTCGAATACATCATCACCAGGCCGGATACCCCCAAGCCCTGGGTCAATGTCATCTCCAACGGCGACTATGGTCTGATCGTCTCCCAGGCCGGAGGCGGTTTCAGCTGGCGCACCCACGCCAACTTTAACCGCCTCACCCGCTGGAACCAGGACCTGGTCCGCGACGACTGGGGCAAATTCCTCTACCTGCGCGACCGCGCCACAGGCCAGGTCTGGTCGGGCGCCTTCCAGCCGGTCAAGAATAAAAACTGTCGATATACCATCCGCCACGGCCTCGGCTATTCAGTCTTTTCCTCCCTCTTCAGAGAGATCGCCTGCGACTGGACCCTCTTCGCCGCCAGGGAGGACCCGGCCGAAATCTGGCACCTCCGTCTTCACAACGAAAGCAGCCTGGCGCGCGAGATCGATCTCTTCAGCTATTTCGAATGGAATCTGGGCTTCGCGCCGGACAACCACCGCGAATTTCACAAAACCTTCATCGAGACCGAATTCGATCAGGAGCACCAGCTCTTCTTTGCGGGCAAGCGCCTCTGGGAGATGCCCGACGAAAAAGGCCGCCACTGGAATGTGGTCTGGCCGTACACTGCCTTTTTCGCCGCCTCCGCACCGGTCACCAGCTTTGAGGGCGACAAGGAGACTTTCATCGGCGTTCTCGGCGACCTGACAGCGCCGCAGGCGGTACAAAAAGGCGCCTGTCAAAACACCCAGGGCAAGTGGGGTGACGGCATCGCCGGGCTGCAGCTGACCATCACGCTCGCACCGGGCGAAGAGAAAGAACTGGCCTTCGTCCTCGGCGCCGCCGATGATCGTCAGCAGGCTTTGGATTTGACTGCGAAATATCGTACTATATCCAACTGCAGGATGGAGCTGGAGCAGGTCAAATCGGGCTGGCGGGAGCGTCTTGCCCCCTTTCGGGTCGAAACCCCCGATCCCGCTTTCGATCTGCTCACCAATACCTGGATGAAATACCAGGCCATCTCCTGCCGCATGTGGGCCCGCGCCGCTTATTACCAGCAGAGCGGGGCCTACGGCTTTCGCGACCAGCTCCAGGACAGTCTGATCTGGCTGCCGCTCGATCCTGAACGCACAGCCGATCAGATCCGCCTCCATGCCCGGCACCAGTTCGTGGACGGCTCGGTCTATCACTGGTGGCACCCTTTCACCGAGTCGGGGTTGCACAGCAAGGTCTCCGACAACCTGCTCTGGCTTCCCTTTGTCGCGGCGGAGTATCTCAAGGAGACGGGTGATTTCGCCCTGCTGCAGGAAAAGCTGCCCTTTGTCGACGACGCCCGGCCGGAGCCGCTGTGGGAGCATTGCCGGCGCGCGATGAAACGCGGCCTGGAGTGGCGCAGCGAGCGCGGATTGCCCCTGATCGGCGCCCATGACTGGAACGACGGACTCAACGCCGTCGGCACCGGGATGAAGGGCGAGTCGATCTGGATGGGCCACTTTCTCCATAAAATTTTGCGCGAATGGGCCGAAATCGCCCCCTATGCCGGGCTTGCCGATGAACTGGCCTTCTGCTCCCCCGCGGCGGACCAGCTCGGGAGAGCGGTCAACGAACACGGCTGGGACGGCGCCTGGTACTGGCGGGCGACCAAGGACAGCGGCGAAAAAGTGGGCAGCGCCGCCTGCGCGGAGGGGAGAATCTATCTCAACGCCCAGAGCTGGGCGGTCATCGGCGGCACGGCTGCGCCCGGACGCGCTGCACAGGTTATGAACGCCGTCGAGGAACAGCTGGATCGCGAGTATGGCCCCATCCTCTTCACACCGGCCTACAGCACGGTTGATCCGGACATCGGCTATATCACCCGCTATGCCCCGGGACGGCGCGAGAACGGCGGACTCTATACCCACGCCGGCACCTGGGCGGTCCTGGCCGAGGCCCTGATCGGCCGCGGCGCCCGGGCTTATGGGATGTACAGCCGGATCAATCCCGTCATCCGCGGCCTGGAGCCCGATCTCTACCAGACCGAGCCCTATGTAACTCCGGGCAATGTCGACGGCCCCGAGTCGCCCCACTTCGGCCGTGGCGGCTGGAGCTGGTATACCGGTTCCGCCGCCTGGCTCTTCCGCGTCGCCATGGAGGGCATTCTCGGCCTGCGCGCCACCCATGAGGGCTTGCTGATCGATCCCTGCCTCCCCCCGGCGTGGAGCACGTTTAAGATTGAGCGCCGCTTCCGCGGGGCCCTCTACCATATCATGGTGCATAATCCCCTGGGACTGGAAAAGGGGGCGCTTCAGCTATCCGTCGACGGCGAGAGCTTTGCTGAACGGCGGGCGGACGGCGCCTGCGTCCTGCCGCTCTTCGCAGCGGGAAGCGCGCACAGGATCGACGTGGTCATGAAATGAGGAATTGCGGATGAAAAAAAACATGACGGGGCTGGTGCTGGCGGTAATATGGGGGCTGAGCGGCGCACCATCGGCCGGTGCGGCCGGCGGTGCGGAAGTGGAGATGACCGCCGCCGCGATGGAGGATTCCGCTTTCCTTGATCTGCTGCAGAAAAGCGCGGTCCAGTTTTTCTGGGCCGAAGCCAATCCCGGCAACGGCCTGATCAAGGATCGCAGCGCGACCAACAGCGCCTGCAGCATCGCCTCGGTCGGCTTCGGCCTCACCGCCATCTGCATCGGCATCGACCACGGCTGGATCCCCGCCGACAAGGGCAGAGAGCGGGTGCTGACGACCCTCAAAACTTTCTGGGAAAAACCCCAGGGACGGGATGCCAGGGGCTTTAGCGGCTACAAGGGCTTTTTCTACCACTTTCTCTATATGACCAGCGCCCTGCGCGAGGGCTACACCGAACTTTCCGACATCGACAGCGCGCTGCTCCTGGCCGGCATCCTCTACAGCCGCGAATATTTCACCGGCGCGGACTCGACGGAGACCCGAATCCGCGCCCTCGCCGACTCGATCTATCGCAGGGTCGACTGGCAGTGGATGCGCAACTACAACCCCGGCCTGGTCACGCAGTGGACGCCCGAGAACGGCTTCGGCGGCGGCTGGTGGACGGGTTACAACGAGATGATGATTATGTATATCCTCGGCCTCGGCTCACCCACCCATCCCCTGCCGGCCTCGACCTGGAAGGCCTGGTGCGGCGGCTATGATTGGGGCAAGCAGTACGGCCAGGAGTATGTCAATTTCCCCCCCCTCTTCGGCCATCAGTTCTCGCACTGCTGGATCGATTTCCGCGGCATACAGGATGACTATATGCGCGCGAAAGGGATCGACTATTTCGAAAACTCCCGCCGCGCCACCCTCGCCCAGCAGGCCTACTGCATCGCCAATCCCAAAGGCTGGAAGGGATACGGAGAAAATGTGTGGGGCCTCACCCCCAGCGACGGCCCCAACGGCTATGCCGCGCGCGGTGCGCCGCCGGCCGAAAACGACGACGGCACCATCGCCCCGACCGCCGTCGGCGGCTCGCTCCCCTTCGCCCCGGAGATCTGCCTGCCCACCCTGCGCCATTTCTACGACGCCTACAAATCACAGCTCTGGGGGAGCTACGGCTTCCGGGATGCCTTCAACCTGCAGAAAAACTGGTGGGCGACCGATGTGATCGGCATCGACCAGGGCCCCATCGTCCTCATGATCGAGAATTACCGCACCGGCAAGGTCTGGAAAACCTTTATGAAAAATGCCGACGTCCGGCGCGGCCTCGAGCGGGCGGGCTTCCGGCCCACCGGCACCGGCGTTGAAGAAGAACCGCTTCAGCTCCCGTCAAACCTTCAGCTCCGCCAGAATTACCCCAACCCGTTCAATGACGCCACGGTGTTAGAGTACGCGCTGCCGCGGGCGGGGCGGGTCAGCCTGGCGCTCTTTGATCTGCAGGGCAGGCAGGTTCGCCAGCTGGTCGATACCACCCAGGCGGCCGGCCTGCACCGGCTCTCCCTGGCCGCCGGCGATCTGGCCACCGGCCTCTACTTCTGCCGGCTGATTTTTGAAGGCCGGCCGGTCGTGCGCAAGCTGCAGGTGCTCAAGTAACTCCCGGCCAGCTGCCCGGAGCCGATCATGGTTGGCGCCGCATCCTGTCGCCCGTTGAACCGCCAGCGCAGGGCGGGCGGCCCGGGGCAATAAAAAAAGACGGAAGCAATGCTTCCGTCTTTACTTTTCCGGCACCAGGCTACATGGATACCGCCGGGGGAGCCGGCTCATCGGGCTTGCCCGCATTCCGGACCGGCACCAGAATCAGAATCAGCGAGATGATCAGCAGCACAACCAGGCCGATCGAAATCGGCGCCTTGTCGAAGATGCGCCAGAGATCGACCTGGGCGATCTTGAAGGGGGCGAAAGCCAGACCGGTCAGCGCTTCGCCGGCGATAAAGCCGGCTGCGAGCAGGATGCCGACATTCTCAACCCGCGCCCGCTGGGCGGCGTTGAACTGCCGTTTTTCCGTGACCATATCGACAATGCCCTTGACCACGCCGCCGACAAAGATGGCGAAGGTCGTCTCCAGGGGCAGATACATGCCGACCGCAACCAGCATCGGGCTGCGCACCTGCATGAGGATGAAAGCCAGGCCCATCATCATGCCGCAGATGATCAGGGGCCAGGACATCTGGCCGCCGACGATACCCTGCGAGAGCATGGACATCAGGCCGGCCTGTGGCGCGGAGAGCTTGGGGCTGCCGAAGCCGCCGTCGTAGCCCTCTTTTATGCCCTGAGCAATGTCCGCCTGATTGAGGAAATGGAGAACGCCGAACATGACGGCACCGGCAATGACCACGCCGATCAGGTTGCCGATCTGCATCTTCCAGGGCGTACCGCCGAGGATGTGCCCGGCCTTGAGGTCCTGGAGCATCTCGCCGGCGACGGCGGCGCCGACGCAGACGATGGCCGCAACGCCAAGCACAGCGGCCACACCGGCATCAGTCTTGCCCACACCGATGGCGACCAGTATCAAGGCGGTGACCACCAGGGCGGTCAGGGTCAGGCCGCTGATGGGATTGTTGCTCGACCCCATAATGCCGACCAGATAGCCCGAAATGGCGGCGAAGAAAAAGGCGAGGATGATCAGCACCGTCGCGGCCACGAGGGCGACCAGCAGACTGGTTCCGAAGATGAACTTGGTGACCAGAAAAGTCACCACCGCAGCGGCGAGGATGCCGATGACCACCCACATAAACTTCATGTCCTTTTCGGTGCGCTCATATTCCACTGCGCTGCCCGAGGCGGCCTTTTTGACGTCGCTGACCGAACGGCCGATGCCGGCGATCAGGCTTTTTCTCATCTTGAAGAGGGTGAAACCGGCCGCCATGAGCATGCCGCCGATGGCGATCGGCTTGACGATGTAGCGCCAGACGGCGTACATCTGGAAAACCGGATCGCTCACCTTGGCCGTCGCCGAACCCAGGGTGAGGGTGGAATCGAGCCCCATCAGATAGGCCGCCCAGCCCGCCAGAAAATCGGGGTTCATGGAGGGGGTGAGAAAATAGAGGATGATCGGCGTCAGCAGGCCCCAGGCGAGCAGGCCGCCGCTGAAGTTCAGGGCGCCGAGCTTCGGCCCGATGATGTAACCCACCCCCATGTAAGCCGGGCTGATGCCGGGCGAACTGACCAGGATCCCCCCCTCGCCGGGGATGGCTGTGCCGGTGATGGTCTTGCGCGCGAAAGCGATGAAATGCTCCCAGGTCTCCGCGAAGAGCTTGAACTCAGCCAGCATCTTGACCAGCGCGCCCCCGATCATGGCGCCGAAGAGGAACTTGGATCCCGTGCCGGAAGAGCTGCCGGCCTTGTGGATCTCGGCCGCAGCGACCGATTCCGGAAAGGGTAGGGTGGCATCTTCCACCATCACCCGGCGCAGCAGAGCGACGAACATGATGCCCAGTACGCCGCCAACGATGAGGATGATCGTGGCGGTGAGATAATGGCTGGTGGAGAAAAAGGGCCGCCAGAGACCCGAGATGTAAAAGGCGGGCAGCGTGAAGATGGCGCCCGCAGCGACCGATTCACCAATCGATCCCACAGTCCTGGCGAAATTCTGTTCGAGCATCGTTCCCTTTTTACGGAAAAGGCGCAGGACCGCCATGCCGATCACCGCCGCCGGATAGGTCGCGGCGATGGTCATGCCGGCTTTCAGACCGAGATAGGCGTTGGCCGCGCCGAGCACGACGCACATGATCAGACCGATGACCAGCGCCCGGATCGTGAATTCAGCCATCTTTGAATCAGGAGAAACGAACGGAACGAACTTTTTCGGATCGGACATAGAGTTCTCCTCTGCTGGTGATAGGGTGAAATTTGAAGGGGAGGTCATCTCCCCTGAACTGAAAAGAAAGGCCGGGTCGTTCCATCTTGCAGGTGCTAAAGTAGCCATTCGGCATGAAATAATCAATTAAAAAAACGTGAGATGACCATGCGCAACAGCTCTCTTTTCATCCTCCTGCTCTTCCTTGCCGCCCATAGCGTTCAGGCGACCCCGGGAGACCCTCGCCAGGATCCCTTCCTCGAGGAGGTCCAGCAGCGCACCCTCCGTTATTTCATCGACACCACACCGGTCGAGACCGGTCTTGCGCCGGATCGCTATCCCTCGCCAGGGCCGAGCAGCATCGCTGCGGCCGGCTACGCCCTCACCGCCTTTCCCATCGCTGTTGAACACCGGATGCTGACACGGGCACAGGCCGCAGAACGCACCGTCAAAGCCCTGCGCTTCTTCCGGCAGCTCACTCAGCACCCGCAGGCGGAAGCCACCACCTTCCACAAGGGCTTTTATTACCATTTTCTGAAAATTCCGGGTGGTGAACGCGAATGGAACTGCGAACTTTCCAACATGGACACCGCCCTGCTCATCATGGGCGCACTCTTCTGCCAGGGCTATTTCGACGGCCAGACGGCGGTCGAGGAGGAGATCCGCGCCCTCGCCGATTCCCTCTATTTCGCGGCGGACTGGAACTGGTTCATGAACGGCCGCGAGACCATGTCCATGGGCTGGCGCCCCGAAGAGGGCTTTAACAAGGTCACCTGGACCGGCTATATGGAGTCCATGATCCTCTACATCCTCGGCCTCGGCTCCCCCACCCATCCCCTGCCGGACGGGGTCTGGGACGCGTGGTGCTCCACCTATATCTGGGCCGGCTATTACGGCCAGGAATTCATCAGCTTCGGTCCCCTCTTCGGCCATCAGTTCTCCCATGTCTGGATCGATTTCCGTGGCATCCAGGATAGCTACATGCGCGAAAAAGGGATCGATTATTCCGAGAACTCCCGCCGGGCCACCCTTTCGCAGCGGGCCTACGCCATCGCCAATCCCGGCGGCTGGCGCGACTATGGCGAGAATATCTGGGGCTTTACCGCCAGTGACGGCCCCTTGGATGGCGAACTGGTCATCGACGGGGTCAAACGCCGCTTCTCCACCTACAGCGCCCGCGGCGTCTCCTTCGACTGGGTCAATGACGACGGCACCATCGCGCCCTATGCAGCCGGCAGCTCCATGCCCTTCGCCCCCGAGATCTGCATCCCGGCCTTAAAAGAAATGCGCAGGCGATACGGGGCCAAACTCTGGCAAAAATATGGCTTTCTTGATGCCTTTAATCCCACCTACCGGGAAGGAGCGAAAAACAGCAGGGGCTGGTTCAATCCCGATTATCTCGGCATCGACCAGGGGCCGATGCTGGCGATGATCGAGAATTATCGCACCGGTTTGATCTGGCGCGTGCTGGCCGGGAATCCCCACCTCCGGCGCGGCCTGCGCCGCGCCGGTTTCAGCGGCGGCTGGCTCGACGCCTCCCCCCTCGACGAATTCGGAAACCTGGAGGGATGGAAAAGCATCGCCGCCGACGGGGTCACCCTGCGCACCTCCCTGGAGGAGAACCCGGAGGGCGGCAGCGCCCTGCGCCTCGATTTCAATTTTGTCGCCGGCGGCGGCTACTGCGGCGTGCAGAAGCACCTGCCCATCAACCTGCCCGAGAATTTCCGGTTCACCTTCAGGATCCGCGGCGAGGCCCCGGACAACAACCTCGAGTTCAAACTCCTCGATGCCGGCGGCGACAACGTCTGGTGGCACATCAAACGCAACTACCACTGGCCCCGGGATTGGAACACCATCACCATCAGGAAACGCCACATCGACTTCGCCTGGGGCCCGGCATCGGACCGGACCCTGCGCAGGATGGACAAGCTCGAATTCATGATCTCCTCCTCATCCGGCGGCAAGGGGAGCATCTGGATCGACGATCTCTCCTTCCAGGCCCTGCCCCCCGAACAGCCGGCCACCCCGCAGGAGATCGCCGCCGCTGCCCTGCGCCGTGATCTCGGCTTCTTTGAGACTCCGGACTCTTTTTACAGCGCCCTGGCGCGCGAAGAGCCGGTTGGGCTCTATCCCCGTTACTGCCGCGGAGAACAGTCCTACTGGACCGTCGTCGGGGTCAACAACGCCCGCCAGGAGGCCCTCATCAACAGCGACGGCATGGTCGAGGTCGACAAGGGCTGCTTCTCGATCGAGCCTTTCCTGGCCGTGGACGATACGCTCTACAGCTGGCACCAGGCCCGCAGCAGCGCCAGCCTGGCCGGCGGCTGCCTGCCCCTCCCCCGCGTGGAGTGGGAGGGCCTCCCCCTGCAGCTCACCGTTA